>VGOX01000206.1 GCA_016875755.1 Chloroflexota bacterium | reverse complement strand
ATCTTTGCGCTTGAGTCGTCGATGTTGCCCGCGGGCTTATTGATGTAGGTAACGCCGTCTGCGTTGATCGGGTCGCCGAGCAGGTAGCGGTATTCGTTATTGCCATTGAACCAGAGATAGGTGGGGGCGAAGTTGCGGTCGTAGGTGAATTCACCTTTGATTTTGAGATAAGTGAAGTGATCGTCTTCGCGTCCTTCTTGCGCGGCTTGTGACCAGTCCCATGTGACCTTGGTCGGGTCTTCGAGCGCCAGCGCGGGGATGTGGCAGGTCTGGCAGGCAACTGCGGCGAGATGGCTGTCGATACGTTCGTCGCCGTGTTTTTGGTCAACGTGGCATTGTTCGCAGGAGGCTTGTTCGGCAGGGTCGATGGTGTAGTTGTCGCTTAACATGCGCCCGAGGATCTGGTGGTCTTCCGTCCAGTGGCAGTCGGTGCATTGCATATCATTTTCGCCGCCCATGTGAATGTCGAGCGCTTCATTGGGGAAGTAGAGACTTTCGTCGAGGTCGCCGTGTTTGACGCCGTTGCCGCCGCCGCCATCGAAGTGGCATTTTCCGCAATTCTCACGGGTGGTGGCGCGGACGGATTGCGCCGCGGCGAGCAGGTCTACACCTTCAGCGGGATTGCCGTAGGCTCCCTTGCCGTAACTACCAGGGTCAGCATGACAGGCGAGGCAGTCTACGTTTTCGGGGTTGGCTTGCTGGGTTTCGCGTCCTTCTTCCCAGCCATAACCCGCATGACAGGACATGCATTTATTCTCATTGCCCTGTGCGCTAATGCAGAAGTTATTGATCTGGTTGGCTTTGCCGATGGTGATGGGTTCGTCGCGCCAGGGGACATCGAATTCCTTTGATTCCCATGTCCAGTGGGTGGTTGCCATCATTTGCGCGGCGGCATCTTCATGGCATTCGAGGCAGGCGCGGGTGACATCTTGTCCCGTTTCGAATTCGCCGTTGACGATGTCTTTATGGTCCACGTGGACGGCTTTGGTGGGGATGAATGCCGCGGGGTTATTTGCTTTTTGGGTGCGGGGGAGGAAGTAAAGGATCGGGACGAGGATCAGCAATAGAATGCCGAGCAAGCCCAAAGTCCATGATGGGAAGCGGTGTCTTGAGGTTATCGAAGGGCGATTTTTCATACAGTCTCCTGTGCAGTTTCGTTGATCAGGCTGGCTTGATAGGCAAGGCGGTCGCGCATGATGCTGCGCATGATGTCAAGCGCCTGAATGAGTCGGGAGTCGGAAAGGTGATAGGTGATGACGGTGCCAGTGCGGACGGTGTTGACCAGGCCGCGTTCGCGCAGGATTTTGAGATGGCGCGAGGTGGTGGGCTGATTCAACTCGAGCTCATTTGCCAACTCGGTGACGTTGCGCGAGGCTTCGCTGAGCGCGTACAAAATGAGAAGACGGCTCGGGTCTGAGAGTGCCGCGCAAAAGTTTGCCTCGAGTTGTGTAACTTCTTGTTGGAGAGTGGGTGTGACCATGAGCAACCTGTCTATATGTGAATAAACGAATATTTATACGTGTATCATAATATTGTGACAATTTGTACAATAGTGAAGTGTGTCACATAAAGTTTTTCTTAATGTCACATTAATTAGCGTGTATAATTCTGAGAAATTTTGTGGTTTTGGCAATAAGAATCAGGAGATACGATGGAATCATTTATTCGTGAAGCGGAGTCTGTGGATGTGGCCAGTCGTTTGCGTGAGTTGCGCGAAGGACAGGCGATCTCCATGCGCACTCTTGCAACAAGAAGCGGCCTTTCTGCCAACGCACTTTCGATGATCGAACGCGGCAAGACCTCGCCTTCGGTGAGCACCCTGTATAAAATGGCAGATGCGTTGGGAGTTTCGATCACGGCTTTTTTTGGCACAGAGGCGGAGAAAAAGCAGGTCGTGTTTTTGAAATCGGATGAACGAACGCGCATGTCATTTACACGCGGTGTGTTCGAGGCGCTGGGTGGCGAGAACTTTGCAGGGCGGGTGGAACCGTTCATGCTCACGCTGGAAAGCGGCGCCTCATGCGGACCGCATGATATTGTCCATTCGGGGCATGAGTTCGTTTTTTTTGTTTGCGCGGTCAATTGGATTATTTTGTGGAAAAAGAACTATTTCATCTGGAAGCGGGTGACAGTCTGCTATTCGCTTCCAAACTGCGGCATCGCTGGCGCAATCCCAGCGGGAATGTGACAACTGCGCTGGTGATCATTTCGGGCTTTGCTGAAGGTATACAGCCGCATGTGACGCATTTGAAGAAGAGTTCTGGTAATAAGTAGCAAGCAGCGAGTGATAAGTGCCGCGACAAAAAAAGACGCCATCCACTGTGGATGGCGTCTTTGACTATTCGACTAGCTGACTATCTGACTAATTACGCGTACATGCCCCAATCGAGCGCAGAGGGGTCTTCCATCATCGAGAAGTCCCACATTTCCATGCCCATTTCGATATTGACAGGCATATTCAAACCTTCGGTGGCTTTGGCTTTGGTCATTTCGATCATCGCGGGACCGTACGGACAGAACGGCGTGGTGAGGATCATCTTCAATCGCCCGATACCGTCTACGATCTCGATGTCGCGCACCAAACCTAACTGGATGATGGTCATTCCAATTTCAGGATCGAATACCTCGGAGAGGCTGGCGCGGGCTTGTTTCACCATTTCAGGGTGGGTGGTATGAATCGTCCACTGAATTTCTTTGATTTCTTCGCTCATGGTTCCTCGCTTGTATAAATTATTATTTTACTTTTACTGCGGCGGGTTGAACAACATACGTGCAATGCGCGCCGCCATTCAAAATACATTGAACCTTATTGACTGGCAGGGCGAGCATTTTCGAGATCAGGGTTTGATCCACAGTGCAGACCTCAGGGTGTGCCACGCCAATCTGGTAATACGGGCAGGAAATTTCGTGGATCTGGTACTGATTGTCCTTCTTTTCCCATTCCACCGTAAAGCCTTCCTCTGCCAACAGATCTTTGACGAAGTCAAGGCGTTCTTCCATACTCAACCCTTTGATGTCGTCCGCATATTCGCTGGCGAGGTCTTCCGCAATTTGCCCAAATAGCCTGCTGACCATCGGTCCAGGGATACTTTCCTTCATTTGTGCGATCAGGCGGGTGGTCAGACGCATGTAGCGGGTGGGGAAGCGCTCCATGCCTTCATCGGTCAGCACATACACCAAACGCGGACGCCCCACACCGTGCCGCTCCTCCTGCCCCTCGACCAAGCCCTCCTTTTCAAGGTTGCCGAGATGGTGGCGCACAGAAATAGGGTTAATGCCGACAGCCTCCGCAAGGTCATTAATGGTAGAGCGCGGCTTTTTTAGCAGGGTTTGTAAAATCTTGTCACGCGTTGATTTCATAGTGGGCAGTATAACTGCCCACTATGTTCTTGTCAATATATTAGATAAATATCATAAATATTAGAGTGCGAACAAAGGCGACTGCGTATAAGCATTATTCTGCAAAAGAGAGCCGGGATTTCTTATCACCAACTCTCTTTTGCAGTTGTATTTCGTTATATCCGCTTACGGAGCCCACTGCAGGCTGGCGAGATCGACCCAGGCGGTGCCGGACGCCTTGCCATAGTGGACGCGGAAGACGATGTGGGTGTAATTGCTGACCGCGGTGTACATGACCGTGATGCGGTTGTCCTCATGCGTACCGGTCTTCAAGGGCACATTGCGGTTCTCGACGATGGTGGCGCCGTTGTAGAACATGATCTGCATCAACCAGCGGTCGGAACTGACCGGGATGTTGAGTCCCTTGGTGACGACGAACATCGAGAAGTCATCACCTGCCACGCCGGACTTGTTGACCTGCTGGGACACGATCTTCAAGTCACCATCACCGACGAACTTCATGGAGCGCGAGGCATTGAAAGCCCAGGAGAGGTCGGTGCCATCGATCCCATTCTTGATCAGGGGACTGCGCGACCAGAGGGTGGGCATGGCATTGCCATCGATGTTCTCATAGGAGCGGTTGAGGAGCAGCTGTGTGCCGGCGATGGAAGCGCCAGCCAGGCTGATCTCATCGGGGACATCGGTAGCATTGGAGAGGATGGAGATGGAGCCTGTTTTGTCACCGAGGCTCCAGGGGCGGAAGGTGACCTCGAAGGAACACTCCGCGTTGGCGGCGAGGGTGGCGCCGGAGCAGGTGTCATTGCTGATGAAGAAGCTCTTGCTGGTATCGGGGGTGGTGCCGACGCTGCTGGAGCCGCTCAGGGTGCCGAGGGTGATGCTGGAGCCGGAGGTGTTCTTGACCGTGACCAGTTCGGGCGGATTGGAGGTGCGGAAGAGTTGCTCGCCGAAGTTCAGGCTGGAGGGCGTGAGGGTCAGGGCGGGTTCAACCTCGAACGCTCCAATATCACAGGCGTCAACCCCATCTCCATCACCATCTACTTTGGGGAGTTGACCGCGTTGGTCAAAAGAGGGGCACATATTACCGGTGTCGATGGCGGGGGACCCGGGCAACAATGCAAAAGTGGGAACAGAACCGCCGTTATATTCAAAGTCGCCCAGTTTTGGATCGACACCCACTATATTGTCATTGCTAGTGGACCTGGCTTGGATGCTCTGGCTAAGTGCAGATGGAACAATGGAGAGCCCGCAGTTGGCAACCCTATCTTCGATCAGGTTGTTGGCAGAAGAAGGATCTAATGTGCCAACACAATCTCCACCGCTTGCGCTGTTGGCGATGATCGTATTGCGCATGAAGATGGTCCCTTGATTGTACAGACCGCCGCCGTTTGAGGCTGTGGCTGAATTGCCAGAGAAGGTGGATTCAAAAATATCTGTTGTGCTAGAGCCGGAATTATACAGACCGCCGCCATACCCTGTGGTGCTGTTCGCAGAGAATGTAACGCGTGATAAGATGATATTTTGGGCATTCCAGTTTATTAATCCACCGCCGCCTGCAGCGCCAGCCGAGTTATTCTGGAAGCTGACATTTATCAGACTGGCGAATGTGGTACTGTCATTGATCATGCCGCCGCCGCCATTTGACGCGTAGTTTCCATGTCCCGTGTCAGAACTAGTGGGACAAAAAGGACGAATAGTTAAGGTGTAGTTTTCCCGGACGGTGTTTGGGATCATACCGTAGCGGCTTGCCGGTGCAGCAAGCGCCTTTGCTCCAAAGTCTTTTGCTTGATTTCCTGTCGTCGGGTAAGCACCTCCTGGGCTCTTC
>VGOX01000205.1 GCA_016875755.1 Chloroflexota bacterium | reverse complement strand
CCAAAAAGCCGAACTCTCGCGCTTGCATAATGGCGAGGTTGAGCGTCTCCACCGCCAGCGGATATTCTGCGCGGCAGTAAATGTAGCCGTAACTTGCGCCAATCGCATATGCACCGATGATCATGCCTTCGATCACCGAATGCGGATCGCCTTCGAGCACGCGGCGATTCATGAAAGCGCCAGGGTCGCCTTCATCGGCGTTACAGACCATATATTTGGGACTATCCTGTACCTGACGGGTGAGACCCCATTTGCGTCCCGCAGGGAAGCCCGCGCCGCCGCGTCCGCGCAGACCAGACTTGGTCACTTCTTCAATGACCTGCTCTGGCGTCATCTCACCGATGACCTTGCCCAACGCCTGATAACCATCCACCGCGAGATAATCTTCGATGTTCATCGGGTTGATCTCGCCGCAGTTTCGCAGCACCACCCGCACTTCCTTCGGGCGCAGCGGACCAAGCTCTTCATCCACCACGACCTTGGCAACTTCGCGGAATTTCTCCACGATGCGACCCTTGAGAAAATGCTCTTCCACCAAAAACGGTACATCGTCCGCGGTCATGCCGACGTAATGCACGCCTTCAGGATAGACCATCATTTCAGGTCCATCCGCACAACCGCCAATACGTGAGGTTTCCAAAACTTGAATTTCGTCGATCAACCCCTGCGCCACCAACTCATCCTGCATGGCATCCACGACGTCATGCGCGCCTTTGGCTAGGCACTCGGGGTCAACACACACTAAAACATGAGAACGATAAAACGGCATTTTTACTCCAACGATTTACAACGGCAGAACGTAAACCTTTACGGGTGTTCCATTTTGCACATGCTGCTTCATGATCTGCGCGGCAACTTCCGCGTTGACCTTGCCGTACACAACTTTTGCCTGGTCGCCGACAATCACCTGCACAATCGGCTCCTGCTCACACATCCCCATGCAACCCGTCTGGGTTACCGATATGCCGCTCAGGTGTTCGGTCTCGATAAAACTCAAAATGCTTTTCATGGTGTCACGTGCGCCCGCGGCGATCCCGCAGGTGCCCATTGCCACGATCACCTGCACGTTTCCAGGGGTGGCTTTCAATTGTTTCTTCGCAAGCGCTTCTTCACGCACACGTTTTAATTCTTCCAACGATTTCACTGCTGGCATGGGGTGCTCCTCTCAATACTCAAGTTGCGGCATGAGCGCTTCAATTCCTTCTTCGATCATGCCGCGTAAAATTTTCAACACATCAGGCTCGGTCAATGACATATCACCAAGCACCGATTTGATTTCTTTATCGTCCAATTCAAACTCTTTGACTGCGCCGTCTTTTTGCGTCACTTGATATCGAAACACCCAATGAATATGCGGATACGAAACCAGCAGAGTCAGCATCGTCATTCCGACATCGCCCAGCGGCATTCGGTCAATGTGACTGTGAAGGAACGACGCCTCGATGCGCGTTCCTTTGCCTGATTCTGTTTCGAGGGTTAACCCTCCGCCCGCACTTTCTGCCGCCAACTTCAAGAGCGGAATGCCCAGCCCAACCTTGCGTGTGGTACGCGTGGTATAGAATGGATCGAGCACGCGTTTGGCAGTTTCTGCATCCATGCCTCTGCCATCATCACGGACTGAAACCTTGAGCAGGTCACTGCGCAGGTCTTCCAAAACATCCATGTGAATGTTTCGGCTGCCTGCCGCGACACTGTTCTCGGCAATGTCCATCAGATGCAGGGCGATCTCACGCATGGTTATGCCTGTACCTTTTTCAACACCTGCGGGAATTTATTCGGGCGCAGTTTGCCTTGCACTTCTTCATCCACCACCACCACAGGCGCCTGGCTGCACGCGCCCACGCATCGGCATTCTTCGAGCGTGATCTGCCCATCAGCGGTGGTTTCACCCAATTCAATGTTGAGCATTTGCTTGGCTTTTTCGATCAATTGCGGAACCCCCGCCACATAGCACGCAGTTCCCAAACAAAATTTGATAGTGTGCTTCCCATGCGGTTTGGTCTTGAAGAACGAGTAGAAAGTCACCACGCCATGCACCTGCCCAAGCGGAACTTTCAAGTTCTGCGCAATGTATGCTTGCATGCAAGGGGAGACGTGCCCGATCTTTCCCTGCACTTCGTTTAACACAAGCATCACAGCGCCAGGACGGTGCTTGTTTTCCATGATCGCAGTGTCGATCAAAGCTTTCAGGTCAACGGTGTTAAGTGGGTCATTTGCGGGGATTTCTCTAAGAAGTTTGGTCATAATGTTCCTTCTAAAGTATTGTGATAAATTTCACAAGAAAAGTGTAATCGGGCAATTTATTTCAGTCAATGACCAATGTCACATGTGGGTGGTGTAGGTTGTCAGGCAAATTACTTCCCATCAAGACACAAACTTCTTCCGTTTTCGCCCAAAAATGCCATACGGATTTCCGAAAGCGTCGGCGCGGCGAGTTTGAACAGAGTGGTGCCTAAAAACTCACTCAATCGATGCACGTCACCGCTTTGAATGAGAGGCAGCCCTTCTGATGATGGGAATTTTCGGTGTAGTTCGTTTGGTGTGATATGGCGCGAAATTTCGAGCACGGGGAAGTGCCACCACTTTGCAAGGAAGCCAAGTGTGGGGAACAAGCCAAATGATGTGCGATCAACGTGCGCTGGGATGACCAGCCCGCCAAGTTCTCCCACACGTTGGATGATCTCTTCGATGGAAAATGTTGTGGAGGTGAGTAGCAATTGCGTTTCATTGCGGATGTATTCGCCTCTTTCATCGACGACGAATTGTTCACCAAGATGGTCGGCTGGATTTTCCGCCTGAGGCAGGGAAATGCTGACGTCGTGCTGCCAGGCTTCAAGGTCCAATAAAGAGGCGAAGAGACAAAGCAGATGAACATCCTCCCGCGATTGCACTTCCATGCCAGGCAGGACAGTCAGCCCTGTTCCTTCCGCCGCTTTTTGCACAGCTCGCACATTGGCGCTGGCGTTGTGATCGGTGATGGCGATGATATCGATGCGGCGTTCAAGCGCTTCCTGAACGATAAGCGGGGGAATCATTTCGACCTCGGCGCACGGTGAGAGGACAGTGTGAACGTGCAGGTCGGCGCGGAAGGTTTTCATGTCAGCGCAGATTCAGTTCCCATAGCTTGCCGCAAATTTCATAACTGAATGTTGGCGTGGAGAGCAGGATGACATTTTGCTCGTTGGCTTTGGCGATGACGTTTGGTTCGGGCTGGGCGTTTTCGGTGATGATGACGGCGGCAACATCAAGCATGCTGGCGACGGCGATGATATTCATGTGTGATTGCAGTGTGACCCAAATATTGTTGCTCTTTGCGCCCGCCATGACGCATGAGAGCAGGTCGGAGGTGTACCCGCCTTTGGGGGTGATGCTGGCGAAATCGCGCGGCTCGGTGAGGACGGTGAGCTCAAGTTCGTTGATGATGGTTTGCAGGTTCATGGTTCTCCCTTTTTGCTGTTGAGGCTTTCAGAAGGTACGGTGATGCGCATGATGAGTTTGGTGCCTTTGCCAAGCGTTGAGTCGAGTTCCATCTTGTCCACACAGCGTTGGATGTTGACCAAACCCATGCCTGCGCCAAAGCCCATTTCGCGCACTTTGTCTGTGGCGGTGGAGTAGCCAGGCTGTAAAACTTTTTGGATGTCGTCGATGCCTGGTCCATCATCGGTGGTGGAGAGTGTGATTTTGTGCGGCTCGACTTCGAGTTTGAGAATGCCCCCGCTATCTGTATGGATGATGAGATTCATTTCTGCTTCGTAGGCGGCAATCCCGCAGCGGCGTGCCAGTTGCGGGTCGGCACCGAGGCGCAGAAGGGCGCGTTTGATGTGGCTGGAAGCATTACCGCCGTGTGTGAAATCTCCTGCTTTGATGTTGTAGCGCAAGACAAGCGTGGTGCGGTCGGAGATGATGTCTTCAAAAAGATGGCTGACGCGATAGCGACGGACTTCCTCTTCTTTATAGTCGCGTTGAACGGCGAGCAGGATGCCGCGGGTGATATCCCCTTTGGTGATAATGCCTGCAAGATTTCCATTTTCATCTACTACGGGCAGCCGCCCAAGTGCTTTTTCGGTGAAGGTTTTCAACGCCTCCACAATACTTTCAAATGTTTTAACCGTGACAAGTTCCGCGCTCATGTAACTACGCACAGGCGCGGTGAGTTCGTTGCTTTGCAGGGCGCGGACAATATCTTCGATGCTAACAATGCCAACCAGTTTATCCGCCTCCACTACAGGGACGCCTGAAATGCGGTTCGCCCGCAGCAATTCCAACACGCTAGACATCGGCACATCGGGCGTGGTAGTGATGACATGCGATGCCATCACTTCATGGATCTTTAGGTCATAGGAAAGTTCTTCGACGCGGTTGATCTCATGCGCGTCTCGGTCGGTCAGCGGACGATGCCGCCCGAACTTCTCCTGAGAGGTGGGGGGTCTAGTGGGAGTCATTGCTTTCGTAACTTGTCAGACCTGCTTCGTGCAGTTTGCCGCTCAATTCAAACATCCCAAATGGGCTGGAGATGAGCGGAATATTTTCCTGAATGGCGATTTCGATGGTCTCTGCCTGCGGCTTTTTCCCGCGGATGAAAACGATCGCGCGGAAATCTGCCACTTGCGCGGTTCGGACGACCTGTGGGTTGGTCAGCCCAGTCAGCAGCACCGCCCGCGGACGGCTGTACGCCAGCACATCGCTCATTAAGTCTGCGCAGCAACCGCCGTGAATGTTCACGTCCGTATCCAACTCAGGCGTGAGCACTTCTCCCTCGGCAATACTGATAATGTCCTTCAAATTCATGTGCATGTAAATTATCCTTTCGGCGAGCTATTATTAAAGCCATGCAACTAAATTATTCCCTATCCAGTCTATTTGGGTAAGTTTCATTCTTCATGCTTGGGAGGTGACTATTTACCTTAGTTGTGACAATTCTCACAAATATTCAGGTAAAAAAAGAGCGGCTGTAAACCGCTCGTGAAATCTACAACCCAACCCTTTCTCCATTTGAATATACGTTAAACCTGTGCTTTCTCGCATAACCGATCAACGTAATGCCATACCGCTGCGCCATCTCGATCGAAAGTGACGATGGCGAAGTGCGCGAGATCAAAATGGGGGCGTTGAGTTGCGCCGCTTTTTGCAGCATCTCCGAGCTGATACGCCCAGTAGTGATCAGAATGCGGTTTTCAGGAAACACGTTTTGCATC
>VGOX01000204.1 GCA_016875755.1 Chloroflexota bacterium | reverse complement strand
GTTTTCCTCTATGCCTGGCTCCTTTCGAGTGGCAGCCGCGCTATTCGATCTGGTCTGCGTCATCTTGTCGATCGCAAAGACCGTCGCGACTTGAGCCTTTTTCAAATTGGCTTGCGCCTAATTGAGCGGTTCTTGTTACATTCTCAATCGTTCTCGCTATCTCTATGTTCTTGTTGAGTAAACTGTCAGGTGACTAGTTATATAACGACTTCCCCATTTTCATACTTCATTCAGCAGTCGCAAGTCACCCTATGTGATTAATGGCACAAAAAACAACAGCGATTTTTCACCTCACCCGCTTTGACATAAAAATATCAGGTTTGCCCAAGCCATTCGCATCGGGCACAACTCCCGTAATGACATATCCCATTTTCTGATAAAACTCGAACGGGTGTCCCTTCAAGTTGCGGATCGTACGAATCTTCCCCCACAGGTCATCATACAGGTCTGTGTCCGAAAGTGAGGTCATTCCATCCTCATCATCCGTACCAAGTAGGATCGTCAGCCCGCCGCGCAGGCGCACTTGTCCCTCAAAATCCACCACCAATGCGCGCCCAATGCCCCGTCCATGCAGCGCAGGCTGCACAACCAGCGGATGCAATTCCCAGACATTGCCGTCATATTGCGGAATCCCACCGATCATGCCGAGCAAGGTGCCATCGTCATCCAGCGCCACACGGCAGATACGTTCCGCCTCCAGCATCTCCCCCACCTCCTCCAGCCCATCCTCCAGCGTCTCCCACGCGTCCGGCCAATGCTCGCGGAAGGCCTCCACCAGCAACTGCGCCATCTGACGCTTCAAATGCTCATCCTGCCCGTCGAATGTTACGATTCGCATCACAGCCTCGTTTACTTGATCTGCGCTGGATTTCGACTACGGATCGAATCCACCGCCGCAAATGTGGATTTGGTCACACCGATCAACTGCTCATACGGAATCGGCGCCTCGCCCCCGCTCTTGATTGCTTCGGCAAACGCAGATATTTCCGCCCTCCAGCCTTTATCCTGTGCTCCGCTTTCCACTTTCTTCTTTCCATCCTTCACCACACTCAACGAGACGTAATCATCGAGAACCGCCACCATTCCTTCACAAAACACCTCAAGCCGCTCCTTCGGCATGGACTTATCGCCATTGGCGAGATAATCCACCACACCGAGCGAACCATCAGGGAAGGTAAACGTCATCGAGACATTGTCTTCGCTGTACTTACCATTATTCGGCAGGGCATGCGCACTCACACTCACAGGAGGCGCACCGACAAGAAAAGTCAACACATCAATGAAGTGACACGCTTCGCCGATGATACGTCCGCCGCCGATGGCTGGGTCTTGAGTCCAGTGATTGGCGGGGATAAAACCAGCATTGACGCGGTAATGTGCGTGCAAAGGCTCGGCGCGATTCACGATTTGAGATTTTAGATTTTTGATTAAAGGGGCAAAGCGACGGTTGAAACCAACGGTAAGAAGCGATTGACTATTAGCTTTTAACTGTTTACTAATCGCTAAAAGCTGAACATTATTGATTGCCAGCGGTTTCTCCACAAACACATGCTTGCCAGCCTTCAACGCCTTCACTACCAAATCCGCATGAGAATCGTGACGGGTGAGAATGGCAACCGTGTTTATATTTTTATCATTGATGATTTCGTCTTCGCTGGAAGTAGCATACTGGAAGCCGAATTTCTTCCCAGAATGCTGCGCGTGCAGTCCGCCCGAGGAGGCAATACCCACCAGATCAAAGTCTTTGTTATTTTTGAGAATGGGCAAAAGCGTGGAGTTGGCGAAAAGACCAGCCCCAAGAACCCCGAGAGTTATAACGTTTGAACGCTTAAATGTTTGAACGTTAAACTTTACAGCCTTCGAACCTTCCAACTTTTCAACTGGAGGATACGTCAGCAACACCCCAAGGAAAGGTTCCTTCTTCTTACCTGTAATGACTTCATAGGCTTTCACCCCGTCTTCAATATCGAAGCGATGACTGATAAGACTTTCGACCTTCAACTTTCGACTGGAAAGCAGATCCACCACGGCTTGGAAGTTGCGTCCCTCCGTCCAGCGGACATAGCCGATGGGGTAATCCTGTCCATTCTCTTCATAATTTGAATCGTAACGGCCAGGCCCATACGAGCGGGAGTTGATGAAGGCGATCTCTTTTTCGTAATACACCTTGCGCGGGAAGTTCAGTCCCACTGCGCCTGTGGCAACCACTTTGGCGCGGTCACGGGCGATGACGCCTGCCAATTCAACAGGGTCATTCGACGAAGTGTCCGCGCAGATGATGATGCTGTCAAAGCCGCGGTTGGCGGTGAATGCCGCAGCGGCAAATTCTGCCTGTTTGCGTGTAACAGCCTGCACGTTAAGAGAAGAAGCGAGTTTGACACGTTTCGGGTCAATGTCAATACCGAGGACGTTACATCCCGCAGCAGAGGCGATTTGAATCGTCAATAATCCCAACAGACCCAAACCGATCACGGCAACATTCTCGCCAAGTTGCGGCTCGGCAAGACGAAAACCGTGTAATGCGATTGCGCCAAGCGTGGTGAAGGCGGCAGATTCAAAGTCAACATTTTTGGGGAGCGGCGTTAAAAGATTACGCGGCACAACATTGTATTCGGCGTGTGTGGCGTATCCGCCGCCCGCACATGCCACCCGTTGACCGACCTTGAAGCCCTGCATATTTTTGCCGAGCGCCACAATGGTTCCTGCCGTGGAATACCCAAGCCCCATCGGCTGGTCAAGACGATTGAACACAGCCTGAACCGTTGGCATAATGCCTTCGCGTTTGGCTTTATCGAGCGTTTGTTTCACAAGGTCGGGGCGCGAGCGCGCCTTGCCAAGATAACTTTTTTCAGCAAACTCAACCACCATACGTTCCGTTCCCGCCGAAACGAGGCTGGCAGAAACCTTTACCAGCGCCTGCCCTTCACGCGGGGTGGGGACGGGAACATCCTCAATGATCGTTTGTCCATTTTTTATGTTTTGTAAAAGTTGTTTCATGCATAAAAGTATATCGCACTTCGAATTTCAAGCGTTCCACTTCTTGTGAAAGTCGGCGCAATATGACAAACGTCACATCTTTCGGTTAAGAAAATATTTAATTATTGAATCGAAAATATCAAAATGCTATTCTATCTATAGTGTGGGCGGCGCTCAGCCGTCCTATTCTCATTTCAACATAAGGAGACAATCATGGAACTAGGTGGCTATGCAAACAAGATCGCATGGGTAGATCTCTCCGCTGGAAAAGTGGAATTCAAGCCCATCGCCGAAGACGACGCCCGCAAATACATCGGCGGACGCGGTTTGGGCGTCAAGTACGTTTTCGATAATGGACCCACAGTAGATGCAATCTCCCCCGATAACATCCTGTGCTTCATGAACGGACCGCTGACCGGCTCCGAAGCCAACATGAGCGGACGCATGGCGATCGTGACCAAATCGCCTCTCACTGGAACCGTAACTGATTCTCACCATGGCGGCTGGTCTGCCGCCCGTCTGCGCTGGGCTGGCTTCGATGGCTTGGTCTTCAAAGGCAAATCTGCCAAGCCCGTGTACGCCTACATCCATGATGACAAGATCGAACTGCTCGACGCCTCAGAAGTTTGGGGCAAGGGTGTTCACGACACCGTCAAGCACTTCAAAGAAAAATACGGCGAAAAAGACCTGACCGTCATCACCATCGGACAGGCTGGCGAAAACCTCGTCAAATACGCCTGCTGGGTCAACGAAAATGACCGCGCCTCCGGACGCGGCGGCACTGGCTGTGTGGGCGGAAGCAAAATGCTCAAAGCCATCGTCATCAAAGCCAAAAAGAAAATCGTCAAAGCCGCCAACCGCGATCAGTGGAAAGATGCCCACAAGACAGCCCTCGCCATGATCATGGATGAGCGTGTTGTCACCTCCCCGCGCAAGGGCGGTCTCTCCGTGTACGGTACGAACGTGCTCATGAACATGACCAACGTCATCGGCGGTCTGCCTGCCATGAACAGCCAACAAACCGCATACGAACATGCCGAAAAGATCAGCGGTGAATACGTCAACGACAATATCCTCGTCGACAACCCCACCTGTCACGCCTGCCCCGTCGCATGCAAGAAAGAAGTTGAAATCAAAGACGGCCCCTACGCAGGTCTGCGCATGGAATCGGTCGAATACGAACCCGCCTGGTCGGTCGGCGCGAACTGCGGTAACAGCGATATTCGCGTCGTTGCCAAGATGATTGACTGTGCCAACGATTACGGTTTCGACGCCATCGAAGTCGGCCACCCACTCTCCGTTTGGATGGAAGCCAGCGAAAAGGGCTACACCAACGGCTCCGGCAAGATCGATTGGGGCGACGGCGCCAAGATGGTCGAAGCCGCTGAGATGATCGCCTTCCGCAAAGGCTTTGGCGACGTTCTCGCCAACGGCGCAAACGCGGTTGCCGCTCACTTCGGTCACCCTGAACTCGCCATGACCGTCAAAGGTCAAGGCGTGCCCGCATACGACCCGCGCGGCATCAAGGGCATGGGCATCGGCTACGCCACCTCCAACCGCGGTGCCTGCCACCTGCGCGGCTACACCCCCGCCGCTGAAGTCGTCGGCAACGTGCTGGGTCCCACCACCGTCACCGACCCGCTCGAGTGGAAGGGCAAGGGCGAGCTCATCATGATCTTCCAGAACGTCCACACCGTCACCGATTGTCTCGACCTGTGCAAATTCGCCACCTTTGCCGAATCAATGGATGCCTTCGCCGCGCAATATTCCGCCATGGTCGGCGTTGAAGCCACCGCAGGCGACCTGCTCAAAGTTGGAGAACGCGTCTACAACCTCGAACGCCACATCAACAACCTCAACGGCTTCCGCGAAGGTTCCGATACCCTGCCCGATCGCTTCACCAAAGAACCCTCCACCATGGGCGGCAGCAAGGGCCACGTCTGCGAACTCGATGACATGCTCGTGGAATACTACGAGAAGCGCGGATGGGTCAACGGTGTTGTGCCCGAATCCAAACTCAAGGAACTGGAGATCATCTAACGGCTCTTTCTTAGCCGACAGTTGATCCAGTTTCCTGAAACCGAATCTCCCCGAAAGAAAAAGCAGGGCGACATGAGTCGCCCTGCTTTTATTGTGCGCCCAGCATGGGCGTTGACTAGAGGGTGAAAGACCCTTATGGAGGTTGATTGCACCAACCATTAGCGGAAGGCAAGGGCGTTGTCGCG
>VGOX01000203.1 GCA_016875755.1 Chloroflexota bacterium | reverse complement strand
GCGTGTTGGATGTGGTGATGATGGGACGTTACGGCGCACTTGGCTGGCTCAAACGACCAGGCGCTTCAGAACGCGACGCAGCGTTGGATGCGCTCGATAAAGTTGGGATGAAGTCCTTTGCAGAGCGGCAGATCAGCCAACTCTCTGGCGGTCAGCAGCAACGCGTCTTTCTGGCGCGCGCGCTCGTGCAGGATGCGCAACTGTATTTCATGGACGAACCCTTTCAAGGCGTGGACGCCACCACTGAACGCGCCATTGTGATGTTGTTACAAGAGTTGCGCTCGGCTGGCAAAACCGTAGTCGTCGTTCACCACGATTTGCAAACTGTACCCGAATATTTTGACTGGGTCACCATGCTTAACGTGCGCCGCATCGCCTGTGGACCTGTGGGCGATGTCTTCACCGATGAAAATCTGCGCAAAGCGTATGGCGGCAAGGTCGCCTTTTTGAGCGCGGATGATGCCGTGAAGAATGGAAAGCATTAAGTCATGACGACGGACCGCAGACGATAGACCATGAAAATCAGTGGTCCATCGTCCATGGTCAATGGTCTCCTCCTATGGACATCTCTCAACTTTTCTACAATCTCTTCTTCGATTACACCCTGCGGACAGTTGCGCTTGGCTCGGCGATTCTGGGAATCGTCAGCGGGGCGTTGGGGTCGTTCGCGGTGCTGCGCAAGCAAAGCCTGCTCGGAGATGCCATCTCTCATGCGGCATTGCCTGGCATTGTGCTCGCATTCCTGCTCACCCGCAGCCGCGAACCTGTCATCCTCATGCTTGGCGCGTTGATCGCGGGTTGGCTGGCGACGCTCTTCATGCTGAACGTCATCCGCACCACACGCATCAAAGATGACAGCGCATTGGGTTTGGTGCTTTCGGTCTTCTTCGGCCTCGGCTTGATGCTCTTGACCTTCACCCAACGTCTGCCCGATGCCACGCAAGCAGGCTTGGACAAGTTCCTCTTCGGTCAAGCCGCAACATTATTACAACGCGACGTGGTCACAATGGCAATCATTGGGGTGCTGGCAATTGCCTTGCTGATGACCTTCTGGAAGGAATTCAAACTCATCACCTTTGATACTGAATACGCCGCAAGCCTCGGCTACCCTGTCCGCTTTTTGGATGTATTGCTCACCACCCTGTTGGTGGTTGCCATTGTGCTTGGCTTGCAAACCGTGGGCGTGGTGCTGATGTCCGCGATGATCGTGGCACCTGCCGCGGCGGCGCGTCAGTGGACGGATAAACTCAAGAACATGGTCATCCTCGGCGGGCTGTTTGGCGCAATGGCTGGGGTCAGCGGTACGCTCATTAGCGGTTCGGCAGAAAAGATTCCAACGGGTCCTGTCATCGTTTTGTGCATGAGCGTCATCGTTTTGTTTTCGATGCTGTTCGCCACCAACCGCGGGCTGGTCTGGAACTGGTTCCGCAATTTGCAGAACCGACGTCAACTGCGGGCGCAGGCGGTGTTAGGCGACCTCAACACGCTCGCCATGCAGCATCCCAACGAAGCACGCGGACATTCCTCCGCGGTCTTGCGCGCGATGAGTACCAATCCCGAAGGCGTTTCGCTGGCGTTGAGTCAACTCAAGGAACAGGGCTTGGCGCAGGAACTCGGCAAAGATGCCTGGGCGTTGACTCAGGCTGGGTTGGATGAAGCAGGCAAAACCGAAGAGAAAGAGGCGCAGCATGTCATCCGCTCAAATTGAAATTCAGATCATCGCTTCCATCGTTGCAGTCGCGTGCGCGTTGCCTGGCGTCTTCCTCGTGCTGCGCCGCATGGCAATGATGAGCGACGCCATTAGCCACACCGTTTTGCTTGGCATCGTCATTGCATTCTTCGTCACCAAGAGTCTCAACTCGCCGTTGCTGCTCGTCGGCGCAGCGTTGATGGGCGTCATCACCGTCGTCCTCGTGGAGTTGCTCAACCGCACGCAACTCGTGCGCGAAGACGCCGCCATTGGGCTGGTCTTCCCCGCCATCTTCAGCGTTGCCGTCATTCTCATTTCGCGTTTCGCGGGCGACGTGCATCTCGACACCGATGCCGTGTTGCTCGGCGAATTGGTCTTCGCGCCGTTCAACCGCCTCAAACTTTTTGGCATGGATATCGGACCCGAAGCGCTCTACACCACGGGCGGCATTCTACTGCTCAACCTGATCTTTGTGATCATCTTTTACAAAGAACTCAAACTCGCCACCTTCGACCCCGCCCTCGCCGCCGCGCTTGGCTTCGCGCCCACCGTCATCCACTACGCGCTGATGACACTCGTTTCACTTACTGCGGTTGGTTCGTTCGATGCCGTTGGCTCGGTGCTCGTGGTCGCTTTCATGATCGCGCCGCCCGCCGCTGCCTATTTACTGACCGACCGCCTCTCGCGCATGTTGGTCTATTCCGCGCTGATCGGGATTTTCTCTGCTGTGAGCGGATACTGGCTCTCCTATCTTTTGGATGCCTCCATTGCAGGCTCGATGGCGACGATGACGGGCGCTTCTTTCTTAATCTCGTACCTGTTCGCCCCCGAACGCGGACTCCTCGTCCAAGCCCGACGCCGCCAAAACCAACCCATCGAGTTTGCGCTGACTATGCTGACAATGCACATCGCCAATCACACCGCCGCGCAGGAAGCCGAGATCGAAAACGAAGTCATCCACCTCAACGAACACCTCAAGTGGACTCCGCAATTCGCAATGGAAGTCGTCGGCACTGCCGAGCGGGCAGGCTTGGTAACACAACGAAACGGATTGCTCACATTGACCGAAAGCGGCTTGCAACGGGCGAATCAGGAATTTAGCAATTAATGTGTAGGGGCAACCCATCCGTATCAAACAGGGTGTTCGATCAAAAAAGAAGGGTTGCCCTGAGATGAAAAATACCATGCTTTCAGGGCGACCCTCCCTTTGCAGAACAGATTCATCCATTATTTGGACGGGTCACCCCTACAAAAAAGTGACAGTCACCCCTCAGGCGGCTGTCACTTTTTTTACAGAACATTATCACATTGACAATCATCTCATAATCAATTAATATATGAACAATTGCTCATATATTCAGCCATGAAACTCACCGAACTCAAAGCCATTCAGCTAGCCGAACTCTTCAGCTCCCTCAGTGATGCAAGCCGCATCCGCATCATTGCCCAACTCATGGGCGGGGAAATGAGCGTCCGCTCTCTTGCAGACGGACTCGGCATGACCGAATCTGCGGTTTCTCATCAACTGCGCGGGCTGCGCCAGATGCATCTCGTCCGCGCGCGGAAATCTGGCAGGCAGGTCTTCTATTCACTGGACGATGACCATGTCTCGCGCCTGTTCACCCTGGGATTAGACCACGTCCAACATGGATAATTTTATGAATCACAACACTTTATAAAGGAACTTAACATGCCAAAAAAGAAAAAAAACAGAAACAACTCCTCTTTCACAACCATCCTGTTCGTTGGCGGTGGAATCGCATTAATCGCTGCGGCGTTAATATTCTTTAACCAGAACAGCAACCCTGCGCCCGTTGCCGAAGCGCCCATCGGAGAGGGAATTCCGTACCCTGAAATTGCCAGAGTCTCGCTTGCTGAATCCAAGTCTGCGCTGGATGCTGGGTCTGCGATCCTTTTGGATGTACGTTCTGCCGACGCTTTTGCAGGGCAGCACATTACAGGCGCGGTCAACATCCCAGTCAATGATCTGGGAGCGCGTCTGGGCGAACTTGACCCTAATGCGTGGATCATCCCCTACTGCACCTGACCAAGCGAAGAATTGAGCGCCCGTGCGGCGTCCATCTTGCTTGAAAACGGTTTCTCCAATGTCACCCCCATGCTCGGCGGTTTTGCAGCCTGGATCGATGCAGGGTATCCAACAGCACCTTAATTGAAAAAAATATGTTCAACAAAATTCGTTTCGTAAACATCCTATTGCTCATGGCGTTCCTGCTCGCTGCCTGCCAAACTGCCCAAGAACCACAGGTCGGCATCGAAGCAGACATGGGCGGATACAAGTACCGCGTCATTTCTGTGCCTGAAGCGCAGACCATGCTGGAGAACAAAGACTTTGTCATGCTCAACGTCTACACCCCGTGGGAGAAAGACATTCCGCAGACCGATCTTCGCATTGGCTACGATGTGCTCGCAGAAAACCTGCACCAACTCCCAGCGGAGAAAGATGCGAAGATCGTCGTCTATTGCTTAAGCGGCGGTATGTCCAAGAAAGCGGTTGCTACACTCGTCACCAACGGCTACACCAATATCTGGATGATCGATGGCGGGCTGACTTCGTGGGAAGCAGCGGGGCTGCCAACCGAAAAATAATATGAACCAAATTCAAACCATCGAGATACCGATTGCAGGCATGGATTGCACCGAATGCACGCAGCATGTTCAACATGCCATCGCTGGCGTGAATGGCGTAAAAAAGGTGGATGTATTTCTATCGTCTGAAAAAGCCATTGTGCAATTAAATCCATCGGTAGTGAATATGGCAGAGATTCGCACAGCGGTAAAAAATGCAGGGTATTCCGTTGCAAAAGACGAGGAAGAAAAAACGCCGAATGCCATGCTCGCGGATTTCTCACGCCGCATGTTCACCGCCTTTGGGCTGGCGTTCGGCGCGGTCATCATTATCGTTGTCCTTGGTGAATGGCTGGGGTGGCTCGATGGTTTGACTGAATTCATCCCCTTCCCTGTTGGGGTTGCACTCGTATTACTCGGTGGCGCGCCGATCTTCTTCAACGTCATCCGCGCCGCGCTGAAGAAACAGGTCATTGCGCATACGCTGATGAGCGTCGGCGCGATTGCTGCGCTCGTCGTCGGCGAGTGGACAACGGGCATGGTGGTCATCTTCTTCATGCACATCGGCAACTACACCGAACGCCTCACCGCCGACGGCGCGCGCCATGCTGTCAAAGACCTGACAGCGATGGCTCCGCAAATTGCGCGAGTCGAAAGAGATGGTGAAGAAAAAGAAATTCCCATTGCAGAAGTCGAAATGAACGACGTTGTGATCGTCCGTCCTGGCGAAACGATTCCTGTGGATGGCGAAGTCATTGCGGGTCATGCGGCAGTGGATCAATCATCGGTGACGGGCGAGTCGATGCCTGTGGAAGCAGGCGTCGGGTCGCAAGTGCGAGGCGCGACCATCCTCAAGCAAGGTACTCTCAAAGTGCGCACACAAGCCGTCGGGGCGCAATCCATGTTCGGGCGCGTCATCAAAATGGTGGA
>VGOX01000202.1 GCA_016875755.1 Chloroflexota bacterium | reverse complement strand
CCTCACACTTGGCGGCATGTGGTGTTCATCCTGTGCGTGGCTGGTTAGCGAAAACCTCAAACGCACGAAAGGTGTGGTTAGCGCGGAGGTGAGTTTTATCCAACAGCAAGCCAACATCACCTTTGATACATCAATTACCAATCACCAATCGCTAAAACGGCGCGTACGCTCGCTTGGGTATCAAGCCACGCTGCCGGACGAAAAGCCGCGCGATGAAGAAGAATCTTTTTTCACCCGTTTATTGATCGGCGGTGTGATGGTCTTGCACGATATGATCGTGGGCGGCGGAATTTATGTGCGTGAGTTAATGGGCTGGGCAACCCCAGAGACGGCGTGGCTCGTGCATTTCTTCCAGATCATGATGCTGGTTTCGAGCCTGCCCGTTTTGATTCTGCTGGGGCTGCCGATTTTACGCGCCGGGTTTGCAAGCCTCCTACGCGGGCAACCCAACATTCATACACTAATTATGATCGGAACATTCTCGGCGTTTGGGTTATCGGTTCGCAATTTAATTTTAGGGCATGGCGGTTTATATTTTGACACCGCCACCATGCTCATCTTCCTTGTTTCGATTGGACGTTGGCTCGAAATGCAGGCGCACAAATCCAGCAAAAAAGCGGTTTCGCGTTTATTGGAAAAAATTCCAGATCAGGCGACGGTTGTTTCTGATGAACATGATAAGGTTGTCAATGTTTCGGAACTGAAGCCCGGTATGCGCGTGCGGGTTCGCCCGGGCGAGTGCTTCGCTGTGGATGGTTTGATTGCCATCGGTGAAGGCGACGTGGACGAGTCTTTATTGACAGGCGAACCCAAGCCAGTGACGCGCCATGAAGGCGATAAGGTTCAAGCGGGGACGATTAACCTCGATGGCAGTTTTGAAGTGATCGCAACGGCGGTGGGTGCGTCCACCACGGCGGGACAGATCGGGCGTTTGCTGCATGAGGCGTTGTGGGCGCGTTCTCCGCTTGAAAGAATGGTGGACAAACTCTCGGCGTGGATGACTCCGCTGGCACTGGCATTGGCGACGATTGCCTTTCTGATCTGGTATTCGATTGACGGACTTGAAACGGGTATATTGGTAGCGTTGTCTGTTTTGTTGATCGCGTGCCCGTGTGCGCTGGGGCTTGCCACTCCGCTGACGTTGTGGCTTTCGCTGGAACGCGCTGCGGAATCCGGAATCATTTTACGCAGTACATCTGCGCTTGAGCGGCTCGCCAAAGTGGAGCGAATCTTCTTCGATAAAACGGGAACGCTCAGCCAGTTGCCAATGAAGGTGCTGAAAGTGGTCAGTGATCAGTTGGCAGTGGACAGTGTGCAGTTTCTACAAATTGTCGCTTCGGTTGAGAACGAGTCGGAACATCCCCTGGCGAAGGCGATTGTGGAATATGCCAAGACTCAAAATATTGAACTCATTAAACCAACATCCTTCAAAGTCCTCCCCGCTCTCGGCATTGTTGGTCAATTATCAGTTACCAATTACCAATCTCCAGTTCACATCGGCTCTGCCCGCCTCATGTCTGCTGAAGGGTTGAGCATGTCTGCGGAGATCAGTCAACAGGCTGAGGCGTGGAAAGAAGCGGGGCACATCGTCGTCTATGCTGGTTGGGATGGACAAGTGATGGGCATCCTCGCGCTGGGTGAAACCATCCGCGCCGAAGCGCAAGAGACGGTTCGGCAATTGCAATCACGCGGATTTGAACTCGGCGTGTTGACCGGCGATGAAGCCAGCGCGGGCGAACGTTGGCAAAAGACGTTGGGCATTCCTGTCAGCGCTGCGCTTCGCCCCGATGACAAGATGAAACGGCTGGGCGAAAATTCAGCAATGGTCGGCGACGGCATTAATGACGGTCCCGCACTCGCCGCCGCTACGATCGGGCTTGCCATGAATCATGGAACCGATGTTGCCCGTTCCGCCGCGGACATTGTGCTCGTGCGCGACGATCTGCGCGTCATCCCGTGGCTGGTGGATCTGTCACGCGAATCGATGAAACGTGTCAAACAGAATTTAGGCTGGGCAGTGATCTACAACCTGCTCGGCGTTGGGCTTGCTATGGCAGGATTGCTGCAACCTGTTTTCTCTGCTTTTGCAATGGTGGCAAGCAGTATCTTTGTTACGACCAATGCCATGAAGATGAATAAATTTCCATTATTGGAAGAAAAAGAAAATTAACCACGAAGGACACAAAGGGACACGAAGAAAACCTTTGTGACTCTTCGTGTCCCTTTGTGGTTAAAAAAGGAATCAATGACTCATTACAACCCCTACGCTCAACGCAAACTCCTCCGCGCCCTTGAAAAACTTTGGGCAAAATTCGAAGGCTTTATCAATCGTTTCACCAAATCGGATTTCAATCCGTTTTATCACCTCGGCACGTTGACCATTTTCATGCTGATCGTGCTGATCGCAACGGGCGTTTATCTCACCATCCTGTATCGTCCCGGTTTGGATGTCGCCTATCAGACCGTTGAGAAAATCGATTCCACCTGGTTCGGTTCGCTCATGCGCAGTATGCACCGCTACGCATCCGATGGCATGATCGTGCTGATTGTTTTGCACATGCTAAAGATGTTGTTCAGTGATCGTTTCTCAGGTCAACGCTGGCTGGCGTGGACGAGCGGCTGGATCATGCTTGCAATGGTTTGGCTGACAGGCACCATGGGCTACTGGCTCATTTGGGATCAACGCGCCCAATGGATGACCGAATACATGATGGAATACCTGGGCGGTTCTTCGGGCCTTACCTATGTCGCGACTGATCTCGCCTCGCGCACATTTTCCAATTTCGTCATCATCATCTTTTTGCATGTCTTCATTCCGCTCATTGGTTTTCTTGGCATTTACATTCACAGCCTCAGGCTTTCGCGTGAACGCTGGTGGTCGCCGCGTTGGGTCAGTATTCAAGCCGTGGTGGGGCTGGTGATTCTTTCGCTTCTCAAACCTGCTCAATCTGCCATGCCCGCCGATCTCTCGCAACTGGTTCAGTCCGTGCCAATGGATGCCTTCTATCTGGGATTTCTGCCGCTGATCGATTTATGGGGCAATTTAATTTTCTGGGGATTGGCGGTCCTCGTCGGCGGAAGTTTGTTCCTGCTCCCCTGGCTCGCCTCTGGACGTAACCCCGGGCCTGCTTTTGTTACCGATCCAAAGTGTACTGGCTGTAACGTTTGCTACGCCGAATGTCCGTTCGACGCGATCCGTATGAATGACCGAAATGATTCTTCGGGTTATCACAAACTGGCGATCATCAATAACGCGCAATGCACCGGCTGCGGAATCTGTGTGGGAGCATGTCCCACCGATGCGATTGACCTAAAAGGCGGCTACAGCGGCGAGCAGGTATTCGGCGCGGTTAAAGGCGCACTGTCACAAGAAAAACAAAATGGCAGCCCTGTGACCGTCTTGTTTGCGAGTCACAGGGATGAAGCGTTGGGCGGCTTGCCAGCGGAATTAAACGTCAGTGGAGAAAATGCTCCTGTGGCTGTGGCAACTATCGGTGAGGAAGAGGCGGCGCGCGTCATCACGGCAATATTGCCAAGCATCAGCGCGGTCAATATCGAGTGGATCAAATCCCTGCACACCGCAGGCGCGCGCGATGTCGTCTTGCTGTCCCATCCGTATGATGACGGCGTGTATCGCGAAGATGCGCATTGGATTTTGAGTAGATTGCATTCGCGCCACGCATTGGTCACAAAGGAAGTGCATTGGCTGGAGACAACGCCGGGCAACCCCAAAACAGTTTTGAATTTTCTGAACAACCTGCACCGCAGTGAAATGCAAGCAAAAAAGTCTGCGCCTGTGTTGCCGCCTGTGAAGGAGCGCAATAAACTGATTCAATCCATTGTGAGCACGTTGATCGGAACGCTTTTGATGTTTGGTGTTTTTGCGCTTGCTTTGCCGCTGGATATTTCCGCTGGCATGGCTTCTGCCGATGGTTCTGCCATTCGCGTGGCATTGGATTTAAAAGGCAAGATTTCGGTTGCGGCAATTCCCGAAGGCATGACCCTGCCCGAAGGGGCAGATGCCGAAAAGATTTTTGGCGGCGAGCATTACCCTGTGAGTGTGATCGTTGTGATGGACGGCGAAACGATTTTGGAAGAGACGTATCAGCCCTCAGGCATTGGCGGCAACGGGCGCATTTCGGCGCTTGAATTTCTTTCCATTCCGGCAGGTTCACATCAAATTGAAATGCGCCTGAAGGATGACGAAAATGATTATCGTGTAGTGTACTCAGATACACTTGACCTGAGTGTGGGGCAGGTTGTAGTGTTTAGTTATGATGATAAAAGTGATATGGTGATTGTTCGATAGATACTTAAAAAAAGAGCGCATGACGTTTGCCATGCGCTCTTTTTTTTAATTTGGTTGTTTGGGCTTCATTTGATACGCCACGAAAAAACCAGTCAACAGGACGGCTAATACCGCGAAGGGAATCCATGTCAGCCGCGCATCTTCGGCAAGAATGGCGCGGAATGGCTCTTCGATCTCGGGATTGGCGATATACCATTTGCCGCCATCCTCAGAAAAACCGTTGACAATGCCATCGTAGTACACGTATCCGGTATAGGGATAGTAATGCAATTGATCGTAGGGAATGCCTTTGCTGCCATCGGCGTGCATCCGCACAATTTGGTAGCCCTGACCGGGGTCTGTTGGCGGTTCAATGCTACCTTTGGAAAAATCGGCAAAGGTATTGATATCCGCAGTGAATAAGGGGTTGGACACATTGATGTCGCCCGTAATGCCGGGTCCTTTGATGACAATGTAGTCAAATTCGCCAGCAGCAAACGTGGCGGCAAATGGGATGAACACTGCAATTGCCAATACTAGAAAGAATATTTTCTTCATTAATTCTCCAAATCTACTTGAAATATTTTTTGATTGTAATTATGCCTGAAAATATAAAAAAAGTCCTTGCTCTAGCGCAAATAGCCGCACTTAGTTGGTTAACCAAACAGCGCAGTATCGCTACTCACTGGTGCAAGAAACATAAAACTGGTTGGCTTTTGTTCATATAACTTGTGCCCATATCCTGCTCAACATCATAATTTTAGGACAGGTTCTTATTTAGTTCATTAAACAATACCTTTGCCAAAAAATGATCTAAAAAAGTAGGGCTTTTCGGGTAAAGTAGGTTTGTGACAACAAACTTACACCGAGAAGCCCATGAATGAAATTGTAGCACTTTTACAAAGCATTGCGCCAGTGATTTCCACG
>VGOX01000201.1 GCA_016875755.1 Chloroflexota bacterium | reverse complement strand
GTTCGATATTGATGCATCGAAACAGTATATTGCCACGGTGGAAACGGAAAAGGGGAATATCATCATTGAACTGCTGCCCGACAAGGCACCGCTGGCTGTCAATTCGTTCGTGTATCTTGCGCGGCAGGGTTGGTATGACGGTGTGACGTTCCATCGTGTGGTGCCTGGGTTTGTGGCGCAGGCGGGCGATCCCAGCGGCACAGGACGAGGCAACCCTGGGTATTTCTTTCGCAATGAGATCAGTGATCTGGTTTTTGATGTGTCTGGTTTGGTGGGTATGGCAAATTCTGGTCCTGATACAAATGGAAGCCAGTTCTTTATCACTTTAGCTCCCGCCTCACATTTGGACGGTGTGTATTCGATCTTTGGACGCGTCCTCAACGGATTGGATGTTGCGGAGCGATTGACCCCGCGTGACCCCGCGCAAGGCGGCAGTTTGCCGACGGGTGACCGCATCATACGCATCACAATAGATGAGCAATAATGCAGAGTAACAAAACCCATTGGGCATCCATTCTAACGCTGGCTGTATTATCGTTCGGCGTTCTTTTTCTATTTCTCGTTGCTGCAGCATTCGGGGTGGCTTCCTTGATCAGTTTATTCGCAGAGGTGAGCGCGGCAGGTGAAATGATCGCCGCCTTTGCGTTTGGTTTCGATGCTTTGCTATTGTTGGTCTGTATTTGGTTTGTTTACCAAAAAATGACTGGATGGGATGTTGCGGAGTTGCCGTTCATTGTTCCATTTGCGTGGTGGCAGGTGGCGGCTGGAGCAGGTGTTGTCTTTTTCAGTATATTGGCGGGTGGATTTGCCGCCGTTTCTGGGATTAACTGGCTTGGCTGGTTGATTCTTCCGCTCCTGACCCTGTTTGTCATTGCGATTCCCATCTGGCTTGTGTTTGGCATCGGCTCCAACGGACTTGACACACGCCCACGCTGGCGGTTCTTTGCTGTCTTCGGTTTAAGCCTGACCCTTGCACCTGCAGTCATGATCGCGCTGGAATTGATGGCGGCGATCATGGTCCTTGTGGGGGGCGTTGTTTATCTTGCATCCGCCCAGCCCGACCTTTTCCTGGAGATCTCAAACGTCATGGAGAGATTGGCGGTACAGCCTGAAAACCAGGAATTGTTCCTGCAAACCTTCGCGCCGTATCTTTCCAACCCTTGGGTGATCGCCGTTGGCATCGGTTATATTGCCATCATCGTGCCGCTGATCGAGGAATTGTTCAAACCACTTGCGCTTTGGTTGTTCGGCGGTAAGTTAACCTCCCCTGCGCAGGGATTTGTCCTCGGGATGTTGAGCGGGGCGGCGTTTTCGATCTTTGAAAGCCTGAATGCCAGCGCGGACGGTTCGGCTGCCTGGGCGTTGATCGTCAGCGCGCGGGCAGGCACGGGGATTTTGCACATTGTCACATCAGGGTTGATGGGTTGGGGAATCGCCTCTGCATTCATCGAGAAACGGTACGGGCGTCTGGCTGCTTGTTATGGGACGGCTGTTCTTTTGCACGGCGTGTGGAATGCTGCGGCGGGCGGTTTGGGTGTGGTGGGGATGGGCGAAATGATCGGCAGACCCGAATGGCTGTTTGCCTTTGCTCCCGCGCTCTTTTGCTGTTTGATCGTGATGGGGATTGGTATGTTCGTTGTGCTGGTCGCATCCAACCGAAAAATGAAAAAACTTGAAGCGCCTTCGCAGGTAGAACCAAGTGCCACCTAAGGCATATTACAAAAAAAAGAAAGAGTACAATACCCCGCATGAAATACGCATCCACAGCTCAAGACGGTGACCTCGCACAATTGGTCGGGTTGACCCATAAACATTTCATCATCACTCTCAAAGAGGGCGGTGATTTTCAGAGTCATCGCGGCGTGATCAAGCATGAAGAACTGATCGGCAAACCTTGGGGTTCGCAGGTGTTCAGTCATACGGGCGCGCCGTTCTATTATTGCAGCCCTCGCTTTCCGACCTGCTTAACGAACTGCCGCGCACCACGCAAATTTTGTATCCGAAAGACATCGGCTATATTCTCATTCAAATGGGAGTCTCCGAGGGGCAAACCGTGATGGAAGCTGGGACAGGCTCAGGATCCATGACGATCGCGCTGGCATCCGCTGTTGGTCCGCAGGGCAAGGTCATCTCCTACGAACAAAAACAGGATACGCAAAATCTCGCCCGCAAGAATCTTGAACGCATCAACCTCGCTTCGCGGGTGGACTTCAAACTGCGCGATATTCAGGATGGCTTTGACGAAACGGACGCAGATGCCTTCTTCCTTGATGTGCAAAATCCATATGACTACATTCCACAGGTACGCGCCACGCTCAAGACGGGCGGTTTCTTCGGCACGCTCCTGCCCACGTTCAATCAGGTAGAGAAGGTTTTATACGCCTTGAAGAAAAATGACTTCGCATTTGTAGAAGTGTGTGAGTTGATGCTGCGATATTACAAGACCAATCCCGCCCGCTTGCGTCCCACCGACCGCATGGTGGCGCACACAGGCTTTTTAGTGTTCGGACGCAAGATCGAGCCGACCGAAGACCCGCGCGCGTTGGAATTGCAGCGCGAGATCATCGGCATCGAAGAGGAACGTTAATCCGCTGTCATTATGTCCACCATTGATCTGGAATACATCACCCAAAAACTTCACTCGACGCAATCGGGTTCGGATGCGTCGAGTGAATATGCCGAGATGGCGGTCAGCCCGAACACGCGGCTTAAGTGTGCGGCGGTCTTGCTGCCGTTGATGTATTTCGATAATGAGTGGCATATCCTGTACACGCGCCGCACCGACCGTGTCGAATCTCATAAGGGACAAGTCTCCTTCCCAGGCGGCGCATGTGACGAGGGTGAAACCACCCCCGAACAAACCGCCTTGCGCGAAGCAGACGAGGAGATCGGCGTGAACCCTGCCGACGTGCAAGTGCTCGGGCGTTTGGATCGCATGGTAACGATCAGCAACTTTCGGGTGAGTCCGATCGTGGGTGTGATTCCCTTTCCATATGCTTTCAAGGTGGCAGGCGTGGAAGTGGCGCGGGTCTTTACCATTCCGCTGCTGTGGCTTGCGAACCGCAATAATTATTGGGAATTTTCACTTGGCAGCGAAAGCCGTTCGGTGATCGCTTATCATCCATACGACGGTGAATTGCTCTGGGGCGCTACCGCGCGCATGACGGTGAACTTCCTGAAAATTTTAGAACTTGGTTCAACATAATTAGAATGGCGCATTCTTTCACCCCTCGATACTCGCAAGAACAAATCCTCCGCTACACAGGCGGACGGCTTGGCATTGCTGCCGTCCCTGGTGCGGGCAAAACGCACATCCTCTCTGCGCTAGCGGCGAAGATCATTCAAGATGGCAGGCTGCAAGATGGTCAGGAACTGCTCATCGTTACGCTCGTCAACTCGGCAGTGGATAATTTTCGAACACGGATCGAAAGTTTTTTTGATAACAAAATAGCCACGCTCTATAAATATCGTGTGCGTACTTTGCACGGCCTTGCGCATGACATTGTCCGCGAGAAACCTGCGCGTGTAGGGCTGGAGGAGCGCTTCGGCATCATTGATGAGCGTGAAGCGGCTTTCATTCGCCGCGAGGCTGTTAATGCCTGGCTGGCGTCGCATTCATTGGATGAATACCTCGACCCCGCGCTTGACCAATCCAAACGAGACTGGGTGCGCCGTGACCAACTTCCCAACATGCTGGACTCGCTCGCCATGGCATTCATCCGCTCTTCAAAAGACCGCCTCCTGACTCCCGAGAAGCTGAGAGCCAAACTCGACGCATCTTTCACGCCCCTGCCACTCGCCGAGCTCGGCTACAGCATCTACGCAGATTATCAGCGTGCGCTCGCCTATCGCGGCGCAGTGGACTTTGATGATCTCATCCGCCTAGCGCTGACCCTGCTCGAAAGCGACGATGAATTTCTGGCTCGTCTGCAATATCGTTATCCATTCATTTTGGAAGACGAGGCGCAAGACTCAAGTAAAACGCAGGAGCGGATTTTATCCCTGCTCTCTGGCTCTCTCCTCCCTGAGCGGAGCGTTAGCGAAGTCGAAGGGAGTTTTGCTGACGATGCGCTTCGTCTTCGGCACAACGAACGCGCCTCCGCTCAGCGCGGAGGGCCGGTCGGCAATTGGGTGCGCGTGGGTGATCCGAACCAAGCCATCTTTGAAACCTTCACCACCGCATCGCCTGAACTTTTGCGGGCATTCATCCAGAACAACCCCAGCGTGGACATGCCCGAATCGGGGCGTTCGCAGCCTGCGGTGATCGCGCTTGCCAATCATCTCATTGATTGGGTAATGACCTCACATCCCATTCCCGAAGTGCGGACGGCATTGTCGGTGCCATTTATCGTCCCAGTTCCTGAAGGTGACCCGCAGCAAAATCCGCCTGATGTGTCAGAGGGAGTCAAATTCATCAGCACAAAATTCACGCCAGAGCAGGAATTGGATGCGGTGGCGAAATCGGTGAAAGGCTTCGTCGATTCGTTCGCGGATATTCCCGTGGAAGAACAGCCGACGATCGCTGTGCTTGTCCCGCGCAATACCCGCGGCGTGGAAGTGGTCAATGCGTTGCGCCAAAAAGGCATCGAACCGATCGAGTTGATTTCGTCCACGTCTGAAACACGGGCGGCGGCAGGGTCATTGAGTCACCTGCTGGCGTATCTTGCCGACCCGCAATCCGCGCGGAAGTTGGCGAAGGCATATGAGGTTTGGCGTAGAGATTGGCGAGAGGATATCTCATTGCGAGCGCAAGTTGCGAAGCAATCTCCTGCAGAGGAGGAGAATCTCGACGATGAGGGGGATGCTGCGATGGAAGAGCACCGTCTCGCAACGGTATCCAATGCTGAGCTTCTTACGACAACTTCGAGCATTCTGCGCAAGATGGTGAATGTGGAAAATTTCGTCGCACCGAGCCATGCTGGGGACTGGCTGGCAGGCTTGAGCGAGTCTGAGGCGGAGCACGTCATCGCAGAATTGGCGGATTTCCGTGTGCATATCCAGCGTTGGTTGAGTGCGGTGACATTGCCCATCGATCAATTGGTGTTGACTTTGGCGCAGGATGTCTTCAGTTCCGCTTCTGATCTGGCGCTGGCGTATAAGCTGGCGTTGGTGCTGCGCAAAGCCGCGGACGATCATCCTGATTGGCGTTTGCCTGAGCTGCAGGCGGAGTTGGTGGTGATCGCGAAGAATGAGCGGCGCTTCATCGGTTTTTCGGATGACGATT
>VGOX01000200.1 GCA_016875755.1 Chloroflexota bacterium | reverse complement strand
GGAGGCCCAATCAACTGAATCTGAATATTTTGCACCAGCACGCGCCGGCTTCCAACCCGATGGGGCCTGGTTTCAACTACGCCGAAGAATTTAAGAAGCTTGACTTGGCTGCGGTCAAGGAAGACCTTGCGAAGCTGATGACCGATTCGCAGGAGTGGTGGCCCGCGGACTGGGGTCACTACGGCGGACTGATGATCCGCATGGCATGGCACAGTGCAGGAACCTACCGCACAGCCGATGGACGCGGCGGCGGTGGAACCGGCAACCAGCGTTTTGCGCCGCTCAACAGCTGGCCCGACAATGTCAACCTCGACAAGGCGCGCCGTCTGCTGTGGCCCATCAAACGCAAATATGGCAACAAACTCTCCTGGGCTGACTTGATGATTCTGGCTGGCAACGTAGCGCTGGAGTCGATGGGATTAAAGACCTTCGGCTTCAGTGGGGGACGCGCCGACATCTGGCAGCCTGAAGAAGATGTCTATTGGGGTAGCGAAGACAAATGGCTGGGTGACAAACGCTACAGCGGCGAACGCGATTTGGAAAATCCACTGGCAGCTGTGCAGATGGGCTTGATCTATGTCAACCCTGAAGGCCCCAATGGCAACCCTGACCCGGTCGCTTCCGGGCGTGATGTGCGCGAGACATTTGCCCGCATGGCGATGAATGATGAAGAAACCGTCGCACTTGTCGCTGGTGGGCACACCTTCGGCAAAGCGCATGGTGCAGGCGACCCCGCATTGGTTGGGCGCGAACCCGAAGCCGCCCCGCTCGAAGAAATGGGACTGGGCTGGAAGAATAAATTGGGAACTGGTGTTGGCATTGACACCACATCCAGCGGCATTGAAGGCGCGTGGAAACCCAACCCCACTCAATGGGACATGGGCTACTTCGATATGCTCTTCGGCTACGAGTGGGAACTGGTCAAAAGCCCCGCTGGCGCGCAACAGTGGCAGCCGAAAAACTGCAAGCCCGAACACATGATTCCTGATGCGCACGACCCGTCAAAGAAACATCCGCCAATGATGACCACGGCTGACCTGTCGTTGCGTTTCGACCCGATCTACGAACCCATCTCGCGCCGCTTCCACCAAAATCCCGAAGCGTTTGCCGATGCTTTCGCCCGCGTCTGGTTCAAATTGACTCATCGCGACATGGGTCCCAAAATCCGCTACCTCGGCACGGAAGTCCCCGCCGAAGACCTGATCTGGCAGGACCCGCTCCCCGCTGTGGATCATCCGCTCGTTACGAAAAAGGATATTGCGACTCTCAAAGCCCAAATATTAGCTTCGGGTCTTTCTGCGCCTGAGCTTGTTTCTACAGCCTGGGCATCTGCCTCCACCTTCCGCGGCTCGGACAAGCGCGGTGGCGCAAATGGTGCGCGCATCTGCTTGGCTCCGCAAAAGGACTGGGAAGTCAATCAGCCCGCACAACTTGCCAACGTGCTGTCCACACTCGAAGGCATCCAACAAGCTTTCAATAGTGCCCAGAAGAAGGGCAAGAAAGTATCGCTGGCAGACTTGATCGTGCTGGGCGGTTGTGCAGCGGTCGAAGCTGCGGCGAAGGCGGCTGGCTATGAAGTGGAAGTTCCCTTCACCCCGGGCCGTGCCGACGCCTCACAAGATCAGACCGACGTGGAATCGTTCGCTGTGCTCGAACCCGAAAGCGACGGCTTCCGCAACTACCAGAAGACGACCTACACCGTATCCGCTGAAGAAATGTTGGTGGATAAGGCGCAACTTTTGACCCTCAGCGCTCCCGAAATGGCCGTGCTGGTCGGCGGTCTGCGTGTGCTCGGTGCAAACGTCGGCGCGTCACAGCATGGCGTGTTCACCAAACAGCCTGGCAAGCTGACCAACGACTTCTTCGTCAACCTGACGGACATGGGCGTTGTCTGGCACCCCACTTCAGAATCTGCCGACACCTTCAATGCCCACGACCGCAAAACTGGCGAAGTGAAGTGGACTGGAACGCGTGTAGATCTCGTCTTCGGCTCGAACTCACAGTTGCATGCTTTGGCTGAAGTCTATGCTCAGGACGATAACAAGGAAAAGTTCGTGCATGACTTTGTCGCTGCGTGGAACAAGGTCATGAACCTCGACCGGTTCGACATCGTTTAGCCAATGAAGGCGCAGACGATTTCATCGGAATAGATGGATTTATCATAAGCGGCTATCTGTTAACAACGGATGGCCGCTTATGCATTAAAATAAAAAAAACCTGCATCGCATCGGAATGACGCGGAGAGGGTTGTATCGTGTATCAAATCAAATCCCTGGAGTGATAATGTCTAATACAAAAATGTTTCTTGTCGAATTTATCGGCACTTTCGCGCTCGTGTTCATTGGCGCTGGAGCGGCTATCGTTGGCGCCGGGCTTTTGGGTGTAGCCCTGGCTTGTGGTTTTGTACTGGCAGTCTATAACTATTCCTATGGACATATTTCCGGCGCACACCTCAACCCAGCAGTAACGTTTGGTCTGGCATTGAACGGTACGATCAGATGGGTGCAGGCTGTAATGTATTGGGTTGCTCAATTTGCAGGTGCTGCGGCTGCGGCTGCGTTCCTTCATTACGCGGTCACCCCGGTTGGCGGTTCGCTTGCTCCTGCGGCGACAGTAGGTGTGTTGACCAACGAAATGCCGATCTGGGCAATGGTTGTTGAGCTTGTTCTCACGTTCTTCCTTGTGAATACCATTTTACACACGGTAGTTGCTGGCAAAGGCGGCAATATGGCTGGATGGGCGGTTGGTGCGACGATGACATTTGCCATTTTGGCAGGCGGACCTTTGACAGGCGCTTCGCTTAACCCTGCGCGGATGATTGGTCCTGCCATTTTTACAGAGCCCAGCCTGACAGATGTGTACACCTACATCATCTATTTCTTCGGCCCGTTGATCGGCGCCACATTGGCGGTGATGGCCTTTAACTTCCTGAACCCAATTGAAGAGGAAGATTACGAAGAAGAGATGGAGGCTGAGCCCGTTATCGAAGAAGTTGAGGTAAAAAAAGCGGTTCGCAAACCTGCAGCACGCAAACCTGCAGCGCGTACTGCAAAGAAGTAGAAAGAAAAGGTCCCCGTCACTCTGGCGGGGACTTTTTGTTTTACAATTGGGGGCAGGAGGCTTCCTTATGTCCAAATATGTCGCTGCAATTGATCAGGGTACCACCAGCACACGATTTATTATTTTCGATCACGGCGGGAATGTGATCGCGGTTGACCAAAAGGAACACAGACAGATTTATCCGAAACCAGGCTGGGTGGAGCATGACCCGCTCGAGATCCTGGAAAGGACGCAGGAAGTGATGCAGGGGGCGTTGAAGAAAGCCAGCAGACAATATACTATGTCAGTCACCAGCGATCAGATCGCGGCGGTAGGCGTGACGAATCAGCGTGAAACGACGGTGGTATGGGATAGGAAGACGGGCAAACCCATCTACAATGCCATTGTCTGGCAGGATACGCGGACGGATGTCATCATTTCAAAATTTGCGAAAACGGGCGGTCAGGATAGGTTCAGGAAAAAGACAGGCTTGCCGCTGGCGACATATTTTTCGGGCCCCAAGATCAAATGGATTTTGGATAATGTGAAGGGTGCAAAGGCAAAGGCCCAAAAAGGGGAATTGTTATTCGGCAATATCGATACCTGGCTGATCTGGAACTTGACGGCGGGCAAGCATGTCACCGATGTGACCAATGCGTCACGCACAATGTTGATGAATTTAAATACCCTTGATTGGGATGATGAAATCTTGAAGGTGATGGGTATTCCACGTACCATGCTGCCTGAGATCAAGTCATCTTCAGAGGTGTATGGAAATATCAAAATGGGTGTGTTGCAGGGCATTCCCGTTGCAGGTGATCTTGGAGACCAGCAGGCGGCGTTGTTCGGGCAGACTTGTTTCAAAGTGGGTGAAGCAAAGAACACCTATGGCACGGGCTGTTTCATGCTGTTGAATACGGGCGAGAAACCTGTCCAAAGCAAGGCGGGGTTGCTGACCACGCTTGGGTATAAGATCGGGAATAAGAAACCTGTCTATGCGTTGGAAGGTTCGATTGCCATCACGGGGGCGCTGATCCAGTGGCTGAGAGATAACATGGGGATGATCCAATCGTCGGCGGAGGTGGAGGCGGTGGCGAACTCCGTCGAAGATAACGGCGGGATTTACTTCGTCCCTGCTTTTAGCGGATTGTACGCGCCGTATTGGAAATCTGATGCACGCGGCGTGATCGTGGGCATGACGCGTTACGTGAACAAAGGTCACATTGCGCGTGCAGCACTCGAGGCGACTGCCTATCAGACCCGCGAAGTGTTGGATGCGATGGAAAAAGATTCTGGCGTGAAACTCCGCACGTTGAAAGTGGATGGAGGCATGGTCTTCAATGAATTGCTGATGCAGTTCCAGTCGGATATTTTGAATGTGCCAGTGGTGCGCCCGAAAGTGGCGGAGACGACGGCGCTCGGCGCTGCCTACGCGGCGGGGCTTGCTGTTGGTTTCTGGAAGAATACCGACGAGTTGAAAAAGAACTGGGGACGCGATAAAGAATGGTCTCCGAAAATGGACGCGAAGCGCCGCGCGGGTTTATACTCAAGTTGGAAAAAAGCCGTCAAGCGCACGTTTGATTGGGTCGAATAAGGCAGTTGAATGTTACAGGTTACAAGTTAAAGGTTGGATGCAACTTGTAACCTGTTACTTGGAACTCACTATGAATCGAAACGAAATCCTTTCCTCTCTCAAAGCAAACCCGCAGGTTTCGGTGCTGATCGTTGGCGCTGGGATCAACGGCATTGGTACATTTCGTGACCTTGCACTCAACGGCGTGGATGTTTTGCTTGTAGACCGAGCCGATTTTTGCTCAGGCGCGAGCGCGGCATCTTCGCATATGGCACATGGCGGGATTCGGTATCTCGAAAATGGAGAATTCCGTCTGGTGCGTGAAGCGGTACGGGAACGCAATCGCATGATCCAGAATGCGCCGCATCTCGTTCAGCCGTTGCCGACGACGATTCCCATCTTCAAATATTTGTCTGGGATCTTCAACGCGCCGCTTAAATTTTTGGGCTGGCTTGATAAACCCTCGGAGCGCGGCTCGCTCATCATCAAACTTGGTTTGATGATGTACGATGCGTACACGGGGAAACAGGGCACGGTTCCACGCCATCGATTTTTGGGGCAGGCAGCCTCTTTGAAGATGTGGGACAAGCTCAATCCTCAGATTGTCAATACTGCCACCTATTATGACGGTT
>VGOX01000199.1 GCA_016875755.1 Chloroflexota bacterium | reverse complement strand
GCTGATATGGCTCAAGGGTACATCATCCTTATTCTATTGGTAATGTTCTGTTTTTCATCACTTTTCACGATTCCACTTATGATTGCACAACCGTTACGCTAAGGCTGGAAAACCACAAAATTATCGAAGACAACATCCACGCCAGGAGTGGCAAATGTACCCGCCAACAAGCCTATATCGCCCGTCGTCAATGTCGCATCCTGCGCCTGCGCGATCTGGAATCCATTCACATAAAATGTAAGTTGATCGCCGACACAGTCTGCCCGCAGGTGATTGACCGCCACGCCCTGATGAATACTAGACGAGGAAAGCATTTCTCCCTGACCCAGCAACGCTGCCTGTCCACCCGAGAAAATGCCGATGCCGTAAAAACCATCACTGGACATGATAAAGAAATAATAATCGTTGCCATTGAAACGGCAGACCAAACCAATACGGTTCTCATCGGGACCTGCCAGTTTCCCCGCATCCACTTCAATGCGGACGTCTGCAAAATCCCTGCGCGGTGTCACCCAGAAGTTCATCTCCTGCGCATTGACAAGGATGCGGTACCCGCCTCCGTCATAATCCATCACACCTTCGCCAACCAACAAGCGATTCCAGCCTGAGGCAGGGCTGGAGAAATCATCTTGAAACAATACTGCGCCTGACGGCAATGGGGTCGGCAAGACAGCAGGCGCAGAAGAGGAATACGCGCACGCAAAAGATAGAAAAGCCAGCAGCAATGAAGAGATCTTTATTCGGTTCATGAACGTGATTTTATCATGGAGGGTTACGGAAAATACTGACTCAAAAGTTGGAGGGCGGCTTCATGATACACACCCGATTCATCCGCATCACGCACATACGTCAATGAGTTGAATGCGGCAGTGCGCTTCCCCTGCGCGAGATACGTCAAGGCAAGATGAATATGCGCGGGAAAATATTCAGGCGCAGCCTCAATGGCTTTCAGCAAAGCCATTTCTGCGCTGACGTAATATCGCAAAGAAAAATAAGATAACCCCAACGCATCCAATGCGAACGGATCATTCGGCGCAAGTTGCACCGCTTGTTGCGCGGCAGGCAAACCAACATCTTCCAAATTCACGCCATTCTCCGCGCAAAAAAATGCCAGCCGTACCAAGTATGAAGCCTCTCGCGGAGAAAGCTCCACCGCACGCTGATACGCCGCCAACGCCGCGACCAGATCGCCAAGCTTGGCGTAGGCATCCCCGATCCCTGCCTGCCACGCAGGGTTTTCCGCATCATATTTCGCGGCGAGCAAATACTCCTCAAGCGCCAACTCATACTTTCCCTGACGACTCCACTGCAAGGCGCGCAATGCGAATACATTTGGATTTGTGCTGCTCAAGGACAACGCCTGATCCAATTCTGCGCCTCCCTCCTGACCTGTTTGCTGGTTCGCCTCTCCGAGCCACGCCCACGCCTCGGCATTTTTCGGGTCTAATTCCACAGCTTGAGTGAATGCCTCCACTGCCAATTCCCACTCCTGCACAAGACCAAATGCCCGCCCGATGCTCAATAACTTTTGCGAATCACCCGTCTGTGTGGAGGATAATGCCAAAGCGGCGCGGGCTGTCTGCACAGCCGAATCAACTTCGGGGTTAAGAAAAGAGGCGCGTGTCAAAATAGGCAAAGCCTCTTCAGGCGTGGATAACATCAAGAGCAGTCCTAGTCTGTAGTGGGCGTAGGCATCTTCTGTATCCAATCGAGTTTGCTCAAGAAGCGCAGCCTGTTCTCTCTGAAAATTTTTCTGTTCACGGTATATCAGCGCCAGCAAGCCATAAAGGGAAGCAGAATCATGCGTTTGAAGCCCTTGCTCAATGGAATGAATCGCGGAATCTGAATCTCCCAGTTGATAATGAGAGCCAGCGAGGCGAAGCCAGCCTGCTTCTGAAAGGGACGGCGCTTTTTCAAAATAAGCAATTGCGGCGGCATGGTCATTACCCATTACGGCTGCAATACCTGCTTTCTCCCACAGATCACTGCTCCAAAATAAAACCCGTGCAATACGGGCATAGGCTTCAGCGGCGGCGTGATAATCACCCTGCTGTATGGCACGCTCCGCCTGCCACACCTTTGAATACCCCCATATTGCGAATAAGGCAAACATGAAGGCAAGAATAGCGACCTTATATTTATATTGATTCCAGTACGGCATAATGACAATTCTACGCCATAATATTGAACTGGCAGTATAATCACAACTGCATGAGCGCTTTTACCAGTCTAATCCTCACTCAATTAACCGTTCCGCCTGGCGATTTGATCTACTATATTGTGTTGGCGTTCACGATTGCCAGTGCACTGCAATCTGCATTTAATCATTGGCAGGCAAGCGAATTTCCACAGGCACGGCGGGCATTTACAGGGTTGAGTATTTTGCTAATTGCACAAGCCGTGATGTTCATCTTTAGCGGGTTGGGCTGGCAAAATTTGATAGATCCCAAAACCGTCCTACCGCCAATGGACCGCGCATTTATCATGTTAGGTATCATTTGGATCACATGGCTATACGCCTTCCCTGAGCCAAACCGCTCCGCAGATGCCACTGCGACGATCCTTAGTCTTTTCGTCTTAACTGCACTTGGATTAAGCCTGCTTTCGTGGCAGCCACAAATTGCCACACTCAGTTACAACCAAACTGTTGATAACTGGTTCTGGCAGATCGGCTCTGTGATCCTGACGCTGCTTGGCATCACGGTACTGGCAATTCGCCGCCCTGACGGCATGTGGTACGGAATCGCCCTGCTGTTACTGGGTTTTCTTGGGCATGTCGGTCACCTGCTCATTCGCACCGAGGGAAATTATTCAGGTATTGTGCGTCTGGCGTACATGGCAGCCTTCCCGATCTTGCTAACCCTGCCGCAGCGATTTGCCCTCTCTTCTTCTGCTCAAGCGCCGTTATCAGAGCAGCGACCGACCACCTTACGGCAGGATGCGGGCATCCCCGAACGCCGCCGTTATAGCACCGACCCGAAGACCTTCCATGCCATGCTGGCATTGGCGGCTGAATCCAACCCCACCAAGGTCAGTCAGGCGATCACCCGCGCCATTGCGCAGACCATGCTCTCCGACCTGAGCTTTTTGATATATCTGACCGACAATAAAAATCAGATGGTGATCGCGGGCGGGTATGACCTAATTCGCGAAGATAATTTGGAGGGTGGCTCTCTCAATAAGAATTCCATCCCCATGCTGGCAAATTCGCTTCAGCGCGGTCGTCCCTTGCGGATGCCTGCCAGCAGCACCTCAGCCGATGTAAAAGGTCTGGGTGAGATTCTTGGTCTTACGAATCCTGGTCACTTGTTGAGCGTTCCGATCATTACTCCTGATAAAGAAACATTGGGCGGACTTTTGCTGCTTTCGCCCTATTCCGACCGAACCTGGACGGCCGAAGATCAGGCGTTCCTTTCCAATATCGCAACTGCGTTGGTGCCGATCATCCAACGCAGTCAGACGTTCAATAAACTCGAAGTTGAAAGCGACCGCGCCCGCTCACAGGCAACCGAATTGGAGCGGCGCATCGAGGAACTGAAACTGCAATTGGAGATCGCCCACTCGGAGATCGAAAAGAGTAAATCCGTCGATCTTGCGTCCTTGCGGGCGGCGCAGGACGAGTCGCAACACATCATTGAGCAATTGCAACAGGAGAACGCCGAACTGCGGTCGGGAAAAAATATTTCTGCTTCCAATTCTCAATTGGAAAGTGAACTAAAAACGACCCTGCAAGAATTGGCGCGGCTTCAAAATCAAATCGCAGAATCGAATATGCGGGTGCATGAACTGGAAAAAGAGCACACCGTCACACGCAGTACCGAACAAGCCGAGGTGATCGCTTCGATCTCGCAGGAATTACGCCAGCCGCTATCTTCGATTGTAGGATATACCGACCTGCTGTTGGGCGAGTCGGTTGGAATTTTAGGGGCGCTGCAACGGAAATTTGTGGAACGCATCAAGTCCTCCACGGAGCGCATCCGCAGTTTGACAGATGACATGATCCAGATCACGACATTGGCAACGGAGTTGAATGAACTCAAAGCCGAATCTGTGGGTTTGAATTCGATCATTGACAATGCCATGTCGTATACCAGCACACAGGTGCGCGAAAAGAACATTTCCATGCACCTTGAGCTTCCCAAGTCACTAGCGCCGATTCAGGCAGACCGCGAAGCGTTGCAGCAGATCCTGATCCACTTGCTGCAAAATGCCGGGGCGGCGACTCCGTTTGAAGGCACGATCAGGCTCAAGGTTCAGACCCGAACCGAGAATGGTCTTGAATTCATCCTCATTCAAGTATCCGACACAGGCGGCGGAATCGTCTCTGAAGATATGCCGCGTGTCTTTACCCGTCTCTATCGCGCCGATAATGTCCTCATTCAAGGGGTGGGCGATACGGGTGTGGGATTATCGATTGCCAAGACTCTCACAGAAGCCCAGCACGGACGCATTTGGGTGGAAAGTGAACCAGGTGTCGGCGCGACATTCAGCGTGTTATTGCCCATCGCTGCCAGTGAAGCGGCATCGGGGAAACAGGGCAAAAAAGGTAAGAAGTAATGCAAGGGAAGCGCGAATTTGGGAACGCGCTGGTGGTGACGCTGCTCTCCGTGGGGTTGATGTTTGGAGCGTTGTCCATTTCACTTGTTGAGTTTGTGACAGAGGCAACCCCAACAACTGCCGCTGTGCTATTCCCATCACCCCTGCCTGTTACCGCTACGAACACCCTCCCACCGACTGCCACAGCCGACCCAAACCTGGCATCTCTAACTCCGACATCAACCCAAACCATTTTGCCTCCAGTTTCATGCCAGCCTCCCATTGGGTGGATTCCGATTTCTCTTCAGGCGGCTGACACGCTCGATAATCTTGCTGCGCGATACCGCATCAGCAAGGACGCATTGAGACAAGCCAATTGCCTGCTCAGCGACAGCCTGATTTCGAACACGCTATTTTATGTCCCGCCTGCACCGACCAGTACGGTTGCGGTATGCAGTCTGGGTGCCGTAGGGTGGTCTTATTCGTACAAGGTCAAACCAGGTGATACTCTTTATTCGATCGCGATAAATCATTACACCAATTTTCAATTGCTGAAAAACGTCAACTGCCGTTATGGAGACCAAATTTTTTCCGGGGAAATCCTTTGGGTGCCAAACGTTTCCACGCGCACGCCGATCCCATCTCCGCTGCCCGGCGTTACCGTCACGCCTCATCCCACCGACCCGCTGACGCAAACCGCGCTGCCATTTACAGCCACCTTCGTGCC
>VGOX01000198.1 GCA_016875755.1 Chloroflexota bacterium | reverse complement strand
AGGCGGGCAGATACTCGCCGAAGTGAACGCTCGCCGAAACCACACGTCCGATCTCACCATTTTCGATGAGTTCACGGGTTTTGACCATGCCCGGGTGAAAACGAAATTGGAACGCTACCAACACCTTCGTGCCGCTTTTTTGCACGGCAGTTTGCAGTTCATCCACCCGCTCCATCGAGGCGGCTATCGGTTTTTCGAGCAGAATAGCATAACCTGCTTCCGCAGCAGGAATCGCAACATCAAGATGCAATGAGGTTGGGTTCGAGACGATTACGGCATCAGGTTTGTGTTTTTTCAAGGCTGCGGCAAAATCCGTTTCGACAGGGTAGCCTGCGAGTTCGTCATCAGGCAAGGTCGCCTTATTGGTACGGTAAAGGACAATATCTGTTTCGCCAAGCGCAATCAAGTTACGCATGTGACGTCGTCCGACAGAGCCAAGACCTGCAATCAAGAATTTCATTTTTTCACCAATTCAAATCCTGCTCATACCCCCACTTAACCAGCATCTCGCCCGCAACTTCCTTGAACAGGGCTTTATCACGCGCAGTAAAAAGTCTCTGCCAGTTACCCGCCTGACCTTTGGGCAGAAAAGATGCGATGCCTTCATTTCGTTTTGCCTGCCACTCTTCATCAGGATTGGAGGACATCTCGTCAAGCAGTTGTTTCTCCAACGTCTTGCTAATTTTTTTTACACTGAGAAATTTCCATAGGCGCGACATTTCAACAAAGGGCTGGGTCAGCAGGTCTTCATAGCGCAGGGAAATATATTTCTCGCCGTACAACTTCACACCTTCCGAATCGATCTCGTGCAGGTCGTCTGCCCAACGCTTGGCAATATTGCGAATGGACGTTTCGGTAAAGATCGAGCGGCGTCCATCGCTGAATGGAGCCGAATCAGTTTTCAGGTCCGAGATGATGCGCTTGTCTTCGGCAGTGAGGAATTTCGATTCCTCCACAAAATTGCGAAAGCGTTCCGAGATCAACACGTCGCGTCCATCACGAACGATGTAGATAATCTTTGCATCGGGATAAAGTGCATGCGCATCACGCACGACCTGGGCATGGATCGTGGACGATGGGCTTTTATCTCCGATGATGCTTTTGCCCTCGCGGGCGGCGTCGCGCTCCATGATGAAATCAGCGGCAGCACGCAGGACAAGCGGCGAAAGATCGCGTCCCTGATTCCATCGATTCGACTTGCGCGTCAACCACTCCTCCGCTTCGGGAGAATCAACCAGCGATTTGAGCATGGGCTTGCGCGAAAAAAAATGCGCCTGATAATTGCAGTGGACTTCGGGATGCAGGCGTGCGAGACGCATAAGCAGGGTCGTACCCGAGCGGGCATGACCGAGAATGAAGAATTTTTCGCGGGGGAAGAATTGCTTGATCTCCTCCAGCTCTTCAGGTGTGATGGCGGGAATGGGATTGCGCTTTTTTATTTTGGGTTCGCCCTTGAGCAAAATGCGGGCGGCGGATTTGAGGCGGGAAAACATTATGGGGTGAATTCTCCAGATTTTATTTCTTCCAGTTTAGCATGAGAAGCCCGATGAGACAGACGAAAATCCCTGCAATATTGATCCAGGTCAATTTATCTTTGAATACCAAAATAGCCACAGGGACGAGAATCAGCGACGCTACCACATTGACCAACACCGCCGCGATGCCCAAATTCCAGCCTGAGCGATAGACGAGCAAAAAGCCAAATTCGATGCCAACAATGGCAATGGCAAGTGCGATACTTGCCCAGTTGAGATTCTTAATTTCTGCAAGTACGCCGTTTGGGGCGGGGAAAAAGTAAAACGTAAAAAGTGTGACGATGAAGGCAACGGCGTAGGTTACCAGCAGAGAGACGGTGAAGTTGACATTGTGCGGTGTGCTCTTGGCAACGAAATGATAGAACGCGCTGGACGCGATCGCGAGGGTGATGGAGAAGTAAAACAAAAACATGGGGTGTCTTTCGCTCATGGTAGATCCGAGATAAACCCTAGTTGATTCTGATGGTTTCCTTCGTGATCGTAATACGATATGTGGCATTGGGATCGGTCAGGCACAAGATATCGCCTCCTGTTCGTGCAACGGAGGGTTCCGAGCCTGTAATCCATGCATAGCCCCAGTAACAACCTGTCAGCACTTTGGCGGTGTAGATATCTCCCCTGCCAACACCAAAGGAGTAGGTGAAACACTCTCCCTTATCATTGGGATTGTTCATGCCAAAGGCCAAATTGACCTGCCCCTCTGATTCGTTTTTGAACTCAACACTCACCTGCGTTCCCTTTGTATCTGTGGTGGGGGCTTGATTGCACTCAGGGGTCGCAGTGGCAGCAACCGCAATCGTAGCGGGGGGCAGAGTTGGCAGGGCAAGCGTCGGTGCGAGAGTGGCAGTTGGCTCAGGAGTAAGCGTCGGCGGGATGGGCGTGGAAGTCGGCATTGCGGCCTGAGTCTGGGTGACGACCAGCCACGCCTCTGCAACTGCAGTGTTGGAAATATCCTCCGCGCTAAGCGCTGGTTCCGCAGAGCCACAGGCAGATAGCACAAGAATGGTAATTATTGAAATTGCAAGCAGAAATTTCTGTTTCATTTGGTCTCCAAGTCCCATTTTTACCATTAAACCTTGATTATAATCTTCTCAGTAGCTGTTGAATATACACAAATGAACACCCCCGTCTATCCAACTGTTAACCTATTCAAAACCTGCAGGATGAATTCCGCGGTGCGCCTGCCAGATGCTGCGTCTGTGAAAGCGATTTCGTCCTCGATGAATTTGTGTCTCGCAGCGGAATCGACGCTTCTATCTTGCAGATACATGTTCAGCGCTTCGAGCAGTTGCTTTTCATCCGAAGCAATACGCCCTGCCTTTGCTTCGCGGAAGCGTTTGTGCGTGGGCCAGTCACCGATCTCTTTCAGAGATAATGAAAATTTATTCGGTTTATTCCATCCGCCAGGGACATCGATCGTCGCGGCGATCATCGGTGTGTCGTGGACGGCGGTTTCAACCAGCATGGTCGAGTAGACGGTCACGACCACATCCGAATACGCCATCATGGTCGATTTTTCGTCCATGTCTTCGCCGCCGTAGTAACCGAGTGAGCCGCCCAACGCCACAGGCTGGACGACATGCACGTTGGGATATTTCTTCTCTAACTCGAAAACTTGCGCACGTTCATCTGCAAAGATTTTCGGCTTGTCTTGAAAGTGACTCGGGTGCAGACGAATCAACAACTGCGAAGGCTCTACCAGTGAATCGGACGAAACCAATTTCGCCAATGCTTCGATGTTCGGGAAATTCGGCGCGAAATGGACAAAACTGCTGGCGTATGAAATCAACTTGCGCTTGGGGTCAAGGTTGTGAAGTTTGAAATATTCATCACGGGGCATGAGCCATTGCTTTCGGAAATATCCGTCATACGAGGGGATGCCGCCAATGTTCACATGCTCTGGATTCCAGTCTGACCCTTTGACGAGTTCCTTTTTTTGCAACTCAGACCAACAGGTCGCCCACTGCACGTCCGCGCCTGAGACGTTGTAACTGGATGAATTGTCCCAGCCGACGATGACGGTCATGTTCGGGATGCCGCGTCGGGCGGATTCACGCAGGAGGTAACGGTCCATGCGCCAGCCGGGGGTGGAGGCGATGACCATGTCGGGTTGGTATTTGTCGAAGAGATCAGAGTACAAGCCCGGGGTAGGCGTGAAGCGGTTTTGCATCTGCACCAAGAGTTTGCGCGCCCATGAAAAATTCCGCAGGAGGAGGATCATCAACGCGGAGGGAATCCAGATACCGAGGCGGAATTTCCAGCCGTTCTCCGCCCAGACTTCCCAGATGTGACTGTCCATCGCTTCGGTGTTGATGCGGCGCGAGCCGCCGACGCGGCGCAGATAGCCAAGCAGCCACTGGATTCTTGGCTGAACTTTTTTGGCGTATTCGTTCGCTTGTTTGAGACGTAAACCTTCGAAAGTTAAGCCAGCTCTTGCGAAGCGCTGTGAAATTTTTTCCTTGGTGTCGTCATCGGTGAGGACGACGACTTCCACGCCTGCGTCAAGCAACGTCGAAACGACGTCGCTTTGCAGAAAGTAGATGATTGCCATGCCGTGGTCGGCGGAGATGAAGATGCGTTTGGTCATGTAGTTTGGGCGTCGGATAGTCAAATAGTCGAGGAGTCAAAACAAGCGTGTGGAGAACCGCAATTCGTTACGAATAATACCAACTGAAAATCTTGTTATACACCGCCAGCAACATCTTTTTAATAGGCGACAACTCCAGCAAGCGCTTGCCCAATCCTTCTTTCTTCTTCCTTCTTTCTTTTCCCTTCCCCAACTCTCCACGCAAATACCCCAGCGTATTGGACATGTTCATCGCCAGCGGATCAGAGACCATCAGGCGCAGTAAGCCTGCGTCGTTCATGCGCTTATCCAACTGGCGGACTTGTCCCATGGGCTTGTCCATGTCGAAGGGCAGGAATTGCTGCAAGGTGGATTTATATGCCGTGAACTGCCAGTGACTTGCTCCCGCAAGCGCGACTACGTCCTTCGACTGCGCTCCGCTCCGCTCAGGACGGTAGGTTATGCGCCAATCACTCGTCTCGGCATAGACTTTGACATTCTCTTCCTCAGTCTGCCCAAGGGAGAGGTTAAATTCCAAAAAAGTTTCCCACGGAATGAACTGACCTTCCTCCAGAGTCGCATTTTTCTTTGCCCACTCCAACGTGGACGAGTACAACTCTGGCGAAGTGCGGAACGGACGCGCCGTCACCATGCCGACGTTCGGGAAGGTCTCAAGCAATTCCACCGAGCGCGAGAGCCAATTGGGGTAGAACAGAACGTCCGCGTCGGTGTAGGAGATGATCTCGCCGGGCGCGCCTGCCAGCATCACGTTCCATGCGCCGCCCTTGCCCATGTTCTTTTCGGAGAGAATCATATATTGAATGCGTCCCTCTTCTTTTTCTTGAATCAAAAAGTCGCGCACTTCGGGGCATGAGCCGTTATCGAAGATCATCAAATCAAATGGCAAACCCGCATCCTTGCGCATCGACTCAAGCGAGACCTTCAGCACGTCGAGAGTCTCGGCATAGAATCCGCTCAGGAAGGGGATGTAATTCAACAGCGCAACGGTGATGCGCTCGGGCTTGGCTACAGATTTTGCAGACTTGGCAGGGTTTTGACCTTTTCGCATTTCCAATTTCCAATACTTCGATGAACTCAGTACAAGTTTACGATTTACGATTTACGATTTACGATTTACGATTTTTTGAATTCTCTTCCGCCATCGTTTC
>VGOX01000197.1 GCA_016875755.1 Chloroflexota bacterium | reverse complement strand
TGAAATTGATCGAGCGACGAGAAAAGTTCGTGTCCGCCTCCCCCGCCCTCCCCGAGTCATTGACCGACCGCGAGGGGGAAGTCCTGCGCTTGTTAGCCGCGGGGCTATCCAACCAGGAGATCGCCGCGAAACTGGTCGTCTCCCTCAGCACCATCAAAACGCACGTCACGCGTATCTACGGCAAACTGGATGTGACCAGCCGTACGCAAGCCATCGTCCGCGCGCGGGAGTTGAAGATTATCTGACCTCGTCCGCCAAATACGCAAATCAAGCGGTAAACATCATCCTCCCATATCAGACCTTTGGTTGACGAAACCGAAGGTCTTTTTGATTATTCTTATTCAAAGAACTCGTTTGCCAATTTGGGAACGGGCACGGATGTTTATTCGCTCATCACGGAAAACAAAATGCCAAACATCAAAACAGTGGACGGGAACGAAGCGGTTGCCCATGTGGCGTATCGCCTGAATGAAATCATTTCGATCTATCCCATCACGCCATCCACCAGCATGGGCGAATTTTCCGACGCGTGGTCGGCGGCTGGGGTAAAAAACATTTGGGGCACTGTACCGCTCGTCACCGAAATGCAATCGGAGGGCGGCGCGGCGGGGGCGATACATGGTTCGTTGCAAACGGGGTCTTTGGCAACGACCTTTACCGCCTCACAAGGTTTGTTGTTGATGATCCCTAACATGTATCGCATTGCGGGGGAATTGAACGCGACGGTCTTTCACGTTGCGGCGCGTGCGTTGGCAGCGGCGACCACTTCCATCTATGGGGATCATTCCGACGTGATGGCAACACGCTCCACGGGCTTTTCCATGCTCTCCTCCCGCTCGGTGCAGGAGGCGCATGACATGGCGCTCATCGCGCAGGCGGCTTCGCTGGAAGGGCGCATTCCTGTTTTGCATTTCTTCGATGGGTTTCGGACATCGCACGAAGTCGCAAAGATTGAATATCTGACCGACGAACAAATACGCGAGATGATATCCCCCGAAGCGGTTCACGCGCACCGACGGCGGGCGCTGTCGCCCGAACATCCCTTCATACGCGGTACGGTTCAAAATGCGGATGTGTGCTTTCAGGAGCGTGAGGCGGTCAATTCATTTTATCTGAAATTCCCCGACATCGTTCAAACTGTGATGGATCGCTTCGCGACACTGACAGGACGCGCCTACCGCCTCTTCGATTATGTTGGCGCGGCGGACGCGGAACGCGTTATCGTGTGCATGGGGTCGGGCGCGGAAACCGTGGAAGAAACCGTCCGCTGGATAAACGCGCGCGGCGAGAAGGTCGGCGCGTTGACGGTTCATCTGTATCGTCCGTTTTCGGTAAAGCATTTTCTCTCGGCGCTGCCGAAAAGCGTCAGGCAAATCGCTATTCTTGATCGTACGAAAGAAGCGGGAAGCGTGGGCGAGCCGTTGTATCTGGATGTAATTGCCGCGCTGGGCGAAGGGATGCAATCAAAGAATGCGCCGTTCGCCGAGATGCCGCGCGTCATTGGCGGGCGGTATGGCTTGGCGAGCAAGGAATTTTCGCCCGCGATGGTCAAAAGCATTTTCGCGGAACTGCAAAAAGCCGAACCCAAGAATCACTTCACCATCGGTATTGTGGACGATGTGACCCACATCAGTTTGGAATATGATCCCGCCTTCTCCATCGAAGAAGAGGAGACCATCCGTTGCGTATTCTTTGGTCTCGGCTCGGATGGCACGGTGGGCGCGAACAAGAACTCAATCAAGATCATTGGCGAAGAAACGGATAATTTCGCGCAGGGATATTTCGTTTACGACTCGAAGAAGTCTGGCTCGGTGACAATCTCACACCTTCGGTTTGGACCTCACCCGTTGCGCGCGCCCTATCTCATCGGTCAGGGTGAAGCGGGTTTTGTCGCCTGCCACTTGTTCTCATTGCTCGAACGGATCGATGTTCTCAAATATGCGCGTCAGGGCGCAACCTTCCTCTTGAACAGCGTACACCCAATTGCAGGTTCGTAGTGCAAAACCAATAGCTGGTCTGCCTTCAAGGCAAGTTCAGCAAAGGTGCGACCTTCATTATCTGAAAATTCCACCTCAAACACATCGGGCGCAAGGACTTCCACTACCGTACCAACCTGCCCTAATGATAATTCACGGCTGGGCATTTCCTGCATCAATGCAACTACGTCGAGTAATTTCACTTTTTGTTTCATGGTATTTCTCCTACAAAACATAACAACTTGTCAAACGCGGGTTATTTTCACTACTACGAATAATCCATGTTGTGCGAACAGTAGCTTCATTACCTGAATATCTTATGCGTACATCCACAATATAACGCTGACCATATTCATCCCTTTCATCCAATTCAGCCTCTTCTCTCTGAATAGCTTGAAGAATTAACCCTCGAAGGTCTTCGGCATGTTCGGAAGTGATTCCAAGAGTTGCGGCAAACACACGGGCTTTATGCTTACCACGCGGATGGGTCTCGCTTAAACAATAATCACGAAGTTTCTCAATTTCCAAAATTGCCTGGCTCGCATTGGGTAACTTCATGACAAAATTATACTCCAGTCAAACATCGCTATTACAGACCCTGTCAGGCTATTTATTTTTGCTGAAGTTGGCACAAAGTCTCTAGCAATCATTGACAACAAACCGCTGACCACAAATCTCTAATTGCCAATCACTACCTCGCCACCTCAAACAAATGCTCGGCAGGCAGTTGCACAAATATACGCTCACCATGCGTAAACATCGGCGCGGGCATGGGCAGTCGCGCGCGCGTTGTCACCGCGCCAAGCCGCACCTGCACTTCCAACGCCTCCCCACGAAACAAACAACTTTGCACCACACCCTTGAGCGAATTTTTTGTCGCCTCTTTTTGAATGCGGATATGTTCTGGTCTGATGGCGAATACACTTCGACCAACCTTTGGCTCATCCTTGAGTTTGACTCTGCCCACTTCCGCCGCCTCCAACCACCCGCCGCCTGCTTCGCCTTCGAGAAACAGATCCACTCCGACAAATTTTGCGCTCCGCACGCACGGCGGACGATGGAACAGCGTTTCGGGTTTGTCGTACGCGGTGACTTGCCCATCCAACAAAATCGCCATATGGTCAGACATTGCCATGGCTTCGCTTAAGTCATGCGTGACGAAGATCGTCGTGATTCCCAGTTCGCGTTGAATCTCGCGGATCGCCGCCTGCAAATTCATCCGCACCGACGTATCCAGACTCGAAAGCGGTTCATCCAACATCAGCAGTTTGGGTTGAGACACCAACGCCCGCGCCAACGCCACGCGCTGACCTTCTCCACCTGAAAGCTGACCCACCTTGCGCTTCTCAATGCCAGGCAAGCCGATCAAATTCAACATCCGCTTTACTTCACCCTGAATCACGGACGGCGCAACGCCCTGCATTTTCAGCCCAAAGCCGATATTCTCCTCCACGTTCAAGAACGGAAAGAGATACGACTTCTGGAACATCAACACCGCGCCGCGCTTGTTCGGCTCCGTCTGCAAAATGGATTCGCCATCGAAGTAAATATCACCGCTATCGGGTTGTTCAATCCCTGCGATGAGTTTCAGCAATGTAGATTTTCCCGTGCCAGAAGGTCCGAGTAAAGCAACCATTTCGCCGTCATTGATGGATAGCGAAAAATCCTTCAACACAGGTGTGGAGGCATTGGGGTAGGTTTTGTGGAGGGATGTGATTTGGATGTGGGTCATAGAGTGTGCCTTTCCCTCATCCCCAGCCCTTCCCCCAAAGGGGGAAGGGAGTCCCCTCTCCCTTTGGGAGAGGGTTAGGGTGAGGGCTAATACTGCTCCCGAATATCCTCCCCATGCCGAGTCAACTCGCGGGCGGTAAAGGCGATGACCAGCACGGGCGGAAGAACGAACAGCAAAGATTTGATTCCAATCGTAGATGGATTGCCGCCAGACGCCGCGGCGAATAATAAGATTGGCAGGGTGATAATTTTCCCACCGCCGATGAGCAGGGTAAGCAGGTATTGACTCCATGAGATGAGGAATGCAAATAGTCTTGCTACAACCAAACTGGGAGTCATCATCCGCAGAGTGACGTTGACGAAGATTTGCAGGGGGCTTGCGCCAAGAGCGAGCGCCTGGTGTTCAAAATTCTCATCATAACGAGCGAATGCGCTGGAGAGTGTAAAGATAGTATAGGGTAATGTGGGAATCAAATGCGCCAGCACCACACCGAAGATCGTCCCTGCCAAACCGAGTTGCAGGAAGAGGATGTTGAGTCCCATGCCGATTGCCAGCGGCGGGACAACGGTTGGCAGGAAGAGCAACAGCCATGCCAATTGCTGTCCTTTGAATTGACGCAATCCCATCACGCGGGCGGCGGGAAAGGCAAGCAGCAACGAAAGCACAGAAACGATCACGGCAATCGTCAAGCCATCCCGCAGACCTGTCAACGTGCGCGAGTCGTTCAAGGCGCGGTCGAAGGTGGATGTTGTCCACTCGGCGGGGAAAGGGGCGGGAAAGAACCAACGGGTGGAGAATCCGTAGGCGATGAAGAGGAGGAGAGGCGCTATGAGGATGAGGTAGAGGAGGAGGCGGAGGGAGGTGGTGATGAAGGGTTTCATTTAGTGATGAGTGATTGGTAATTGGTAAATAGTAATTGGTGGTTGGTGGTCAATCTGATTTCTTCTCCAACCTCAAACTCACCACAGCCACGAGCATGACGATGGCGGTAATGATCAGGCTGAGGACCATGCCTTCGGAGCGGGCACGCAGGTCTGGGTCAAGGAAGAAGCGGAGTGCGAGGACGGGCAAGGCGCGCGGGTAGCTGACTCCCAAAACGGCAGGGACTTCGTAACTGCTGAAGATAAATCCAAAAACAAGTAATGCGCCTGAAAGCAGAGCGGGCATCACTTGCGGAACGGTGATGTGGCGCAGGCGCTGCCAGCGATTTGCGCCGAGGTTTTGCGCGACGACGTCGTAGCCGATGGGTTGCGAACGAAGCACGGCGAGAACGATGAGCGTGAGGAAGGGAATCTCTTTGCCGACATAATGCAGGATGATGCCGATGCCGTAACGGTCGCGGACGAGGACAGGGAATTGGTCGGTGGATGTGATGAGACCGAGCGATGCCGCCCAGCGGGCGAAGAGTCCGCTTTGGGAGAGGAAGAGCAGGAGGGCGACGGCAAAGACAAGATGCGGGAAGGCGAGATTCCAGTTGAGGGCGAGCGTGTCTGACTGCGCGCGGTGATTGTTGAGCCAGACCGCGACAAGTAATGCAAATATTGATGCAAGGAAGGTGGCTGTGACACTGACCCACAATGAGAATACAAGTGAAACCCAAA
>VGOX01000196.1 GCA_016875755.1 Chloroflexota bacterium | reverse complement strand
AAAGCATTCTAACATTCAAAAAGCCCGTCGTTTTTTACGCGAACAAATCTGCCTACTTCCTTTCACTGTTTTTCGCTGCAATTCTGGCAGCAATCACTGCCAGTATGCTGATCAAAGTTTGGATGTTAGCCATGAGTTTCTCCTGGTCAAGTTCCTTTTTATCGAGGAACTCTATAAATGATTTTGGTTTTAGACAAGCCAGATGGTACCGATCCAGCTTGATGGTGAAATTCTAAAATGGGCAAGAATGGGGTCCCTAAATAGTGTCGCTAAAAAACATTGAAGCGACACAAGCACACGCGTAATTTGGTGAAGACATGTACGATCTAAAGGCATTTTTCCATCATATATGCACTTTCTAGGGGGTCCTACCTCATGTGAGCAATATTCATCGGTTGATGCATCCCAGTTTATAAAATTGTAAGGTTTGGTTCGGAGGGCGTGAGATCTCTCATATCAGGTAAATCTGTTCCCACGGGGAACACAAGTGTCTTGCCGTGGGAAGTGTCCCAGTTTAGAGCGTGGGAAATCGATTAGCGAGCAGCGCGGGAGGCGTGGGAAAATTGATCAGAGGATGGCGTGGGAGGGCGTGGGAAACTTCAATCGATATTTGAGGCTACTTGTACATCTCATCCCCTGAGAGCATATAAGCAGTATTTTGAATGACTGCCATAGGCAGATAAAGGCTTTTGTGTACTTCAGGAATATATCCGCTTCAGTCAATTTTCATGCGTTGATGGCGATCTTCTGCCCCCAAAAACCGGTCTTGCTCAACTTCGCTAATAAAACACGCCACCATTCCTATACGGTGAACTTCACATTTTTTACCTTCCGAACACCCACTTTGGGCTATTAGAGCTCTTCTTTGGGATCTGGATACACTTCAAAGCCAGGATGGATCGTTATTGACTCGAACTTGCAAATCTCCTCCCACGGATCATTTTCCCGTGCCGTGGGAAATGATAAAGCACCGTTATACTTGATCCTATGGATACCCTCTCCGGCTCCGTGGAACGCATCACTTACTACAATCCCGAAAATGGATACACCGTCCTGCGCCTGCGTCCGGAACATACCAAGGGTATCCAAGCACCGCCAAAAACCAGCTTGAGTTTCGATGGTGTCGCCACAGTCGTGGGAAACCTGCCGGAAGTTTCTCCTGGAGAACATCTCCGCCTGCAGGGACAATGGGACAGGCATCCCAAACATGGGTTCCAATTCAAAGCAGAAGTCTGCGAGCAAACCCTGCCGGCTACTATTGCCGGCATTCAAGGGTATCTCGGTTCGGGCATGATCAAGGGCATCGGCCCCAAACTTGCCGAGCGGATCGTGGCTCAGTTCAAGGAAGATACGTTTACCGTCATCGAGCAGAACCCGGAACGCCTGCTGGAAGTGCCGGGCATCGGCATGGACCGCACCGGTCGGATCACCAAAGCCTGGCAGGAACAAAAGCAAGTCAAGGAGATCATGGTTTTCCTGCATGGTCACGGGGTCAGCACCAACCTGGCGGTCAAGATCTATAAAACCTATGGCGACAAATCCCTGGAAACGGTCCAGAAAAATCCGTATCAATTGGAACGTGACATTTACGGGGTCGGCTTCAAAACCGCCGATCGCATCGCGCAGGCCTTGGGATTGCCCACGGACCATCCCTCCCGCATCGAAGCCGGCATCGTGTTTGCGCTGAATGAGATGATCGATGACGGGCATGTCTACGCTCCGCAGGAGCTTCTCCTGCAACGAGCTGTTGAACTGTTGGAAGTAGCCAAGGAATTGCTGCCGCCGGCTCTGGAGCGCCTGGCGCAGGAAGATCGCATCCGTCCTGAGCTGATTCCCCTCAACAATAAGAAGGATGGAAAAGAAAAGCTGGCGGTTGCTGAATCACAAGCCATGTACGGAACGCCGGCAATCTACCTGACCCCGTTGTACTTCGGAGAAAAAGGGGTGGCGGAACGCGTGAAGACACTGGCAGGGTCTCCATCACTGTCTGCAACCATGACTCACAGCTTGTTCCCCGCGGATGGACTGTCTGCAGAGCAGCAGGCTGCCATCGATATGGCATTGACGCATCCGGTTAGCATTTTGACCGGTGGTCCGGGAACGGGAAAAACCACCTGCCTCAAAGCCTTGATCGACACCCTGGAAGCGCAACACAAGAAGTATGCCCTGGCATCCCCCACGGGACGCGCCGCCAAGCGGCTCTCCGAAGCCACAGGCAGACCGGCGCGTACCATTCACAGACTACTGGAATATTCTCCCCTGGAGGGCTTCAAGCATAACGAGAACAATCCGCTCGATCTGGATTTTCTCGTGGTAGATGAAGCCTCCATGCTGGATTTGCTTCTGACCAATCATCTGCTCAAGGCGGTGAGAAAGGGCACGCACGTGTTGTTCGTAGGCGATGCGGACCAGCTGCCCTCTGTCGGAGCGGGCGATGTGCTGCGGGACCTGATCCAGAGCGGTATTGCACCCGTCGCGAGATTGGGCACCATCTTTCGGCAGGCTGCCAATTCAAAGATCATCACAAATGCTCATCTGATCAACCAGGGCAGGTTCCCCGTGTTTTCCCAGGGTGAGGGTGATTTTTTCATCTTTCCCGCGGAAGATGCCGCCGGCGCGGCTGATTGGGTGATCCAGATCGTCACAGAACGGATCCCGCAGAAATTTGGATTGGATGCCGTGCAGGATATCCAGGTGCTTTCTCCCATCTACCGCGGACCGGCGGGAGTGATCGCCTTGAATGACCGCCTGCAGGAAAAACTCAATCCGCCGACGAATAACAAACCTGAACGCCGCCTGTTTGGAACTGTCTTCCGTTTGGGCGATAAGGTTATGCAGACCCAAAACAACTACGACAAGGATGTATATAACGGGGATATCGGTTTCATCGAGTCCATCGACTTGATCGAGCAAAGCCTGACCATGAACCTGGATGGCAGATCGGTCAGTTTTGACTGGAGCGAAGCGGATCAGTTGACACTCGCGTACGCGGTTTCCGTGCACAAAGCGCAGGGATCAGAATACCCTGCCGTTGTGATGCCGGTCGTGACTCAGCACTACACCATGCTGCAGCGCAATCTGCTCTACACCGCCATCACGCGCGCCCGCAGCCTGTGCGTGCTGGCTGGCAGTCGGCGTGCCATTGGCATGGCAGTGAGGAACAATAAAGTAGCCAGGCGCTTCACTGGCCTGGAGTGGCGGTTGGAAAAGTAAACTCATGATTGAGCAAAATCCGAGCCGTTGAAAATGGTGCAATTTGTTGAGCTATAAATTCAACTCGATTACATGATTTCAAAATGAAAACAATTCCAAGGGTGAATGAGTATGTAGTGACCCCAATAATCATTGCAACAATTTGCCATATACGGCATGTTCATGGATTGAAATTAGGTGAGCTTTACTGTGACCTATGCAAGCATTCGACTCCCCATAAATTGATCCGCCAATTTTATTGTTGGTCAAAAATAAAATCCTGATAGTTACCTGCGTTAATCGCGGTAAAAGATGCATCAGGATATGAGTTCACCCAATTCTTCGGTGTAGGTACTGGCCTGCTTTCTGACCACTTAAACTCATATCCATGTAATTTGCCGCCATGTTCTTCGACCAGATCAATCTCCTGCCGATCATAGGTGCGCCAAAAATATATGTTGGCATACAGGGAACGGTACGCCCGATACTTGAGGCGTTCAACAAACATGAAATTCTCCCATAAAGGGCCGACGTCATTCCGCTGATCCAGCCCATTGAACTGAGCAATCACCGCATTCCTGATACCATTATCGATAAAGTAATATTTTGATTTATTCACAACCTCTTGACGCAGATTACGGCTAAAGCCCCCCAACCGGATGATCACAAAAGCCTTTTCCAACAAATCCAAATACCGTTGAATGGTTTTGACATCCGCTCCCAACTGCGTGGCAAGTTCATTGATCGATACTTCGCTGCCAATTTGGAAAGCCAACAATTTTAGTAAATCCAACAAAACCCGGGAATTCTTAACCCGATCAAAAGCCAGAATATCCTTGAGTAAATAAGCATTTGCGATTTCCGTTAGGGTCTCAATCCGCATGCTCGTACTACCTGCCTGGATTACCTCAGGATAGGATCCAAACACCAGGTATTCGGCCAGTTTTTCCTTCAATTCGAACTTGTTGTTCGCTGATAAGAGCTCAGACTGAGCCAAGGGATACAGACTCAAGGTCAGCTTTCTCCCCGTGAGCGGCTCCCCGACCTGCCCTGCCAATTCAAACGATGAAGAACCTGTCACAATCACGCGGATACCTGGCACTTGATCCACGATGATCTTCAGACCCATACCTATGTTTGGAATGTTTTGGGCCTCATCGATAGCCAATAGATCATACCCCTCCACATAAGCCAGGATCTGGCTGAAATCCTGCGAACTCAAGGTTTGTTGAGTTCGAATATTGTCACCAGAATCAAGCTTATACTTCATCCCGGTTTGTTGGAGATAATTCTGCAATAGCGTAGTCTTTCCCACTCGCCGCGGGCCGTAAATAACCAAAACCTTATTGGGATGAAGATATTGGTCTAGGGGTTCATAAGCTCTTCGAAACATGCATTGAATATACTTCAACTCCATAAATTTGTCAAAATTTATGGAGTTGAAGTCCGCGTTTTATATAAGATTCAGTTCTTTCCCACCTATACGGCTACAGTTTTCATGCTTTCCAATGCTAATTCTTTAGGAATATCTTTCAAAACCACATTGTAGGAAAAGAAAACTGTCGCATAAAACCCTGCTATACTTCGAACACACAGACGCCTCTAGATGATCAAAGGGGTTCCCCTGCATGAACACATCGACTCCGGAATTTCTGCAGAAGCTTAGAAAATTCGTCCAGAACGAAGCGGACGCTCAATATCGCGCTCTGGAGAAGCAATGGTCACATCCACTTCAGGAACGAGTGGCGAAAGGCTGGGCGATTGAAGGGCTGCGTATCGAGCAGATGAAAAAAGATATCGCCCGACTTTCCTGTGGGACCAATGACTCCCGCTTTCGGGAAGGGGATCTGGTTCTATTGCATCGTGGAGATCCACACGACCCGGACGCCCTGCATTGTGAGCTGCAATATGATGGGGAAACTGACCTGGAAGTGAGTCTGATCCGAGGTAACGAATATTTTCTGACATTACAACCGGACGGTTGGATCATGGACCAGGATTGGTTTGATGCCAGCCCTTTTTATCTGGATGCATTGAACGCTGTTGCCGATTCGCAATTGGGGCGGTCCACGATTCTCCCCCTTCTGCAGGGATCTCTACTGCCGAAGATCGATTATGCT
>VGOX01000195.1 GCA_016875755.1 Chloroflexota bacterium | reverse complement strand
GCATGGTTGTTCGTGCGCTGGCTATTGGAAAAGGAACAGGATGCCCGCTGGGTGGAAGTGACACATCTCTTCCCGCTTCGCTCCTCGACTGTGGACCTGCTCGGCGAATATGAAAAGACTCGTCCCCAGTGGAAGCAGGCCGTGGAACTCATCTCATTTGGAGAAGTGCAACCTCAATTGGGTTCGTGGCGTACAGTTAAGGTGATGCTCGGCGATGGGTTCAGGCACATGTACCGCGTGAATGTCTCCAGCGGACAAGTGCCTGCAATTCTTGCGCAAATGGATTTAATGGCGAAGGATGTGAGCGAATAGAATAAATGTAGACCCCCATCCCCAACCCTTCCCCCTTGTAGGGGGAAGGGAGTAAATAGGAGAGAGAAAATGCCGCAATCGGAGTATAAGGCGCGTGAAATGCGCGCGAAAACACACGAAGTTTATGAGTATGACCACGACGAGAACAAACCCGGCAAGCCGCTGCACATCCTCATCCCTGGCGGGTTGATCGCGCTGGCGACGCTGGCGTTGATCGCTTTTATCGGTTATCAGACCTATCTTGAAGAAAGCCTGAGCCAGGATCTGGGAAACATTCTAATGCTGGTGCTTGCGCCGTTCTATGTGGGCGGCGTATTTCTATTCAGCTATGGCTATGAGTTGTATAACATCCCGCGCGCACTGCGGTTGACGGCGATCATCGTCTTTGTGACTCTCGCCGCAGTGGTGATCGTAGCGGTGCTGTTCCTTGTGTTGGGAAATATGAAGGGCGACTCAGGCTCTTCATCAAACAATAAATCGTCTTCGAAATCGTCGGGGTCGGCAAAACCATCTTCGAAGAACAGCGGACTGGGCGGAGGCTTGGTCGGCGGCGCAGTTGCAAAGCGATCCTCCTCCATACCCAGTAGTTCCTCCAGCAGCGGCGGGGACATTTTCATTCTCGGCGGCGGCAGGACTCGTGTGGAAACCCGTGAAGTGACGAAGGAAGTCATCAGGGAAGTGCCGAAAGATCCGATGCCGATTACCTGTCCGTTCTGCACACGGTCTTACGTGCCTGTGGAACAAAAGTATATTTGCCCCAGCTGCGGAGCGGCAACGCCGAAGGATTTGATCGAGGAATCGCAGATGCCAAAAGCGGACGATGGACGGTAGACGATAGACCGCGGATGGTAGAAAATGGTCAATCGTCCGTGGTCAGAGGTACACCTACTTTACCCAAAGGAGAAATCCCCATGCGCTCAATGTATATCAACGGCAAGTTCACGAACGGAAATGCGAAGGAAGAAATCCAAGTCCAGAACCCTGCGACAGAGGAGATTCTGGACAGTGTCCCGCGTGGGACGCCGCAAGATGTCGAAGCGGCGGTAACAGCTGCCAGGTCCGCGTTTGAGGCGTGGCGGAAGATGGGCGCGAACGAACGCGCAAGTCTCCTGCACGAAGTCGCGGAGAAAGTCCACGCGCATCGCGAAGAAATTGTCCGCTTATTGACGTTGGAGGAAGGCAAGCCGTACTCCGAAAATGACGAGGAAGTGGAATGGGTGCTGAACACCTTCCGCTACTATGCAGAGTTGGGGCGGCACCATCGCGGCAGCGTGCTGGCGGCGGGATCGCCTTCGCAGTTCAATTTCATCATCAAGGAACCGTATGGCGTGGTCGGCTGTATCGTCCCGTGGAATTTCCCGCTTCTTTTGCTGGCGTGGAAGGTTGCTCCCGCGCTGGCGGCTGGCAACACCGTGGTGATCAAACCCTCTGAAATGACGCCGCTGACCGCGCTGTATCTTGCCGAACATTGTTTCGACCACCTCCCCGCGGGCGTGGTCAACCTAGTGACAGGCTACGGCGCAGAGACTGGCGAGCCGCTCGTTAGCCATCCCGATGTACCTGTGATCGCTTTTACAGGAAGCCTTGCCACAGGTCAGCGCATCGCCTCGATTGCCGCGCCGATGATGAAGAAATTGCATCTCGAACTCGGCGGCAAAGATGCCACCGTCATTGCTGAAGATGCCGACCCCGAAATCGCAGCAAAGGCAGTCGCGTATGCGGCGCTCATCAATGCGGGACAAGTTTGCACCAGCACCGAGCGTGTGTACCTGCCGAGGCGCGGCGCGGCGAAGTTCACCGAAGCCATCGTGGAACACATCAAAACCCTGCGGCTGGGTTCGGGACTTGAAGCCAGCACCGACATGGGACCGATGATCGGCGAAACGTATCGCGCCAAGTTCGAAAGTCACATTGCGGATGCAAAGGAACGCGGCGCAAAAATCCTTGTTGGCGGCGGCAGACCTGCACATTTGAGCAAGGGCTTCTACCACGAACCGACCGTGCTTGCGAGCGTGGATCATTCGATGGTCATCATGCGCGAAGAGACGTTCGGTCCCGCCGTGCCGCTGATGGAATACACCACCTTTGACGAAGCCGTAAAACTCACCAACGATTGCAAATACGGTTTGGGCGCGGTATTGATTTCCAACGATACAAAGAAGATCAAGCAATTCTTCGACGACGTGAAAGCAGGTACGATCTGGATCAACGATCCACTCACTGACCATTACGCAGGTCCGTTTGGCGGCATGAAATATTCAGGCGGCGCGCGCGAACTCGGCGAAGAAGGTCTCGAACAATTCCGCGAGACGAAACACGTCCACTGGGATTTCAATATGGAAGATAAGGACTATTGGTATCCCTACGGGCGATAGTACCGAAGGGGAATATATAAGAATCCTGCCCCGTCTATAACTAGAGCCGTGAGATATTTGCGGTTCTTTTCTTATCCATAAGGAGTTTTCATATAACCTGCCCATCTGTTGATCGCCATTCTTTTGTTCATGTCCGCCTGTAATTTACCGTTGGATGATGCCCCGCCTCCCCCTACGCTCGAACCTGCCACACCCATCCCAGCATCTCCCGCCCCTGAAGAAGACTGCATTGAATCTGGCGACCAGAAAACCATCAACGCCGCCCTGCGCAATGAAGGTGATGTTGCTGTATTGTGTCAGGGAGCCGTGTTCGAGTTGACCGGCTCGGTCATCTTCAGCGCGGCTGGACAACAGATCTACACCGCAGGCTTCCCCACCGACGACCGCCGCGCCACATTGCGCATCGCCTATCCCACATTAGCCACCGCCGTCATTATGCGTGACTTTGACAATGCCGTGCTCAGCCACGTGATCGTGGACGGCAACCGCCCCGAACTCGGATATAGAAGCGGCGATGCATTGGTCTACGCGGGCGGCTCTTCCAGCGGACAAACTATCCGCTTTACCAAGATCACCGAGCCGCGCAGTTGGTCGGCACTCCATTTGATCCAGGGACACCCCTCCCCCAACCCACCCTGCACAAACGCCTTGGTCGAAAATAACGAGATCGGTCCCGCAGGCAGCAGCAACGAAACCTGGGCAGATGGCATCTCGCTTGCCTGCACCAACACCACCGTTCGGGATAATTTGATCGTGGATGCCACCGACGGCGGCATAGTCATCTTCGGCGCGCCAGGTTCGATCATCGAAGGGAACACCATCCGAGCCGAAACGCGCACCCTGCTGGGCGGCATCAACATGGTGGATTACAACCCCTACGATGGAAACTACAGCGGCACCATTGTCCGCAACAATATCATCGACGCCGCCAGCGCAGTCATTCGCATTGGCTTGGTCATGGGCACGCGTGTATGGGGCTGCCTGCCAGCCGTCGCAGAAAATGACACGCTCTACGGCGGCACTGTCACCGGGAACACCCTGCGCGGCGCAAACATGCAATACGGCTTTGCTGTGGATGGTGTGCGGGAGTGGACAGCCCTCGACAATATTGACGAATCCACCCACATTGGCAACCCATCCGTCGATTGCCGCGGACGCGTCGCATCAGCACCGGCAGGCTTCCAATACTATCCCCAGCGCGCAGAGGGAAACTTCCAGCCAGAGTTCGTCAACTCCTATGTAGAACTGGCTCTCTGGGCGATCGTCTCGCCAAGGCCGGGAGAATAAACCACAAAGTCCATCATCCACCGTCCAGTATATAATCAGAGCCATGAAAAACAGATCATGGCTCTTTCCTTTTCTACTCCTCATTGGGGTTCTGACATACACCCTGTTCACACAAGTGCAACTGCCCGGTGACGGGTTCGCCACCTTTGGCGCGGATACCGTCCGTGCGGAGGTATTGCAGATCATCGAAGAAGGTCAAATCGATTTGGGGGGCAGTTTCCAAACCTATCAGGTCGCGCGCGTAAACATTTTAGAGGGACCGTACGAAGGCATTCCCATGGAGATCGATTACGGCAGGCGACAGGTGCGCCCGGATGATTACCTATTGGAGCCTGGCGACCGAATTCTCGTCTCGCTCACCAAAACGCAGGATAACGTAATCAACGCCTATTTTGCCGATTACGTCCGCACCACGCCCATTCTGTGGCTGACTCTCATCTTTGCGATTGCCATCATCCTCATCAGCCAGTGGAAAGGCATCCGTGCGCTGATCAGCATGGCGTTTAGTTTGTACATCATCATTGGCTATATCATCCCGCACATCTTAATCGGCGAAGATCCATTGCGCGTGAGCATCGTCGGCTCGATGATGCTGTTGGGAGTCTCACTTTACCTTACCTACGGCTGGACGTTGAAAACTCATGCGGCAGTCGTCAGCATGGTGTTGGTGTTACTACTAACGGGTGCGCTTTCAGGATTATTCATGGTTTTCGCAAAATTAAATGGGACTGGCGACGAGAACGTGATGTTCCTGATGCAGTTAATGGAATCCCCGATCAACCTACGCGGACTGCTGCTCGGCGGCATGATCATCGGCGCGCTCGGTGTGCTGGATGACCTTGTGACGACTCAAGCCTCGGCGGTCTTCGAACTGCACCATGCAAATTCAAACCTCGGCTTTCGCGGACTCTACAATGCGGCTATGCGCATCGGTCAGGACCATGTGGCTGCTACTGTGAATACGTTGGTTTTAGCCTACGCTGGAGCATCGCTGCCGATGATGCTGATGTTCTCACTTGGGCAGGGGGACTACGGATATTTGGTCAATTTTTCGTTCATCGCCGAAGAGATCGTGCGGACGCTGGTCGGGTCGTTGGGGCTGATCGCCGCTGTGCCGATCACGACCACGATCGCCATTTTCCTCGCTCGCAGGGCTGAGTCGCTTGAGAAATGGGAGCAGGTTCTCGGTCCCGTAGGAAGCGGGGAGGGGCATCATCATTAGTTGGATGTTGAATAGTTTGTTAGTACATCGTAAAGTAAGTTTTTGACAAAAGTGGGTGTCTGGTAGAAAATAGCCAGATGAACAAACAACACATACAACTCAGTCCAATAGATCGAGAATATCT
>VGOX01000194.1 GCA_016875755.1 Chloroflexota bacterium | reverse complement strand
TCAATATCGTCAAACATGCTGGCGTTAGTTTACCCGTTTATCTTTGTCCGGGTGTTTTCAATTATTTACTGCTCTTCCCACGATTTATTGAGAAGATACGAATTTATTTTCTAAAGACTTACGACCGGCTACTTACAACATCATTTTTTAATGTGAAGGCTCCCAAACTCACCTATCCTTCAATGGAAGATGCCCCCGCAAATGCAAGGGCATCTTCCATATGATCTTCTTGAACTTTACATCCTCTATATTATGCTCCCTTGAGCACTATGCCAATGTGACGTTAGTACACATAATCCTGTTTGAGATTGAATTAGGCCTGTTGCGCAAATCACCTTTTCATTTTTTCTATTATCAATTTACCATTAATACAAAGCGGTCTAAAACCATGGGCTTCTGGCACAGATAAATACAAACCTCCTATATATCTACTGTTAAGTCCATGCCTTCATAAAGGCAGGCAACCTGTTCGCCATAGCCGTTGAACATAAGGGTCTTTCGGCGTTTCATCTCGCCGATGCGACGCTCCGTCACCTGCGACCAGCGCGGATGTTGCACCTTGGGTTTACATTGGCATAGAACCCATACTCACGCGCTGAGACGGTATTACACAAAGTGGCAGGTTGTTCAGCAACCAGTTCGATCTTGATAATGGACTTGATGGATTTGAAACCATATTTCCACGGAATGACCATGCTCCATGCTTTCACGCAGCGCATTCGGTAAAGGCGTTCCTCCTGCGGGAAGAATTTCAGAATATCTTCATGCCAAATGTCTGCGGTTTGTTGGCCAGCTCATACACTTCCACCGTCCATGGAGCAACCGTGAATCTTTGGCAAGCGGGGCAACCTCTGTTTTTTTTTCGAGGCTGAACTCGTAATAATTATTGTAGGTGGTGATGCCTTTGTAAGATGCTAGCTCATAGTGATGCAGGTACATTTGGAAAAGTCGGTGTGGGTCATAAAGTCTCCTTGACCCGAATAACAACCTTTCCCGCGGCATGACCTGTGCCCACATGTCGCACCGCCTCCGCCGTGTTCGCGAGCGGATACGTTCGATCGATGACCGGTGTAACTTTGCCCGCCTCAATCAAGTCTTTGACAAAAGCCAGATCACCAGCATTCGGAGATGCGAAGAGATTCATAACCGTCTGCCCGCCGCGCCGCGAGACGAGCGGACCCTTCACCATCGCTTCGAAGATCTGATTGCCCTCACCACCGACCATCACATACCTCCCCTGCGGCTTGAGCGCGCGGCGATACTCTATCAGCGGGCGATAACCGTTCACAGCCAGAATCAGGTCATAGCGTTGACCGATGCGTGTGAAATCCTCACGCGTGTAATCAATGACGTGATCCGCGCCCAACGTACGAAGCCCCTCCATTTTTTTCGTGCTGGATATTGCTGTGACTTCCGCGCCGAGAGCTTTTGCGATCTGCACAGCGAATGTACCCACGCCTCCAGACGCACCGACAATTGCCACGTCGTCCCCGGGCTGGATACCTCCCTTACGCAGCCCTTGCAGAGCTGTGACCGCCGCCATCGGTACTGCTGCCGTTTGCTCAAAAGTCAGGTTGACAGGCTTCTTCACCAGTACAGCCTCACGCGCACAGGCATATTCGGCAAATCCGCCAAAGGCAGTGGAGATGTCACCGAAGACTTCATCACCCACTCTGAATTTGGTGACCTTTTTGCCAACGGCTTCCACATGCCCGGCAATGTCCGCTCCCATGATCTTGTTGTTGGGTCGGAACATGCCAAACCCCATCAGGCGTGGAACGAGTCCGCTCAACAGGCGGTAATCAGCCGAGTTGACCGAGGCAGCATACACCCTAACCAGCACCTGGTCGTCTTTTGGTTTAGGCATGGCGACCTCCGCCAGTTTTAAATGTTCGGGTCCGCCGTATTGGTTGGATACAATCGCTTTCATGAGTTTCCCTTTCTACTTTCTATGCTTCAGATTCGCGCCATTTCAACACATTCCAGAAAATGAACACCAGACAGATCACTTCCACCGTTGCGAGGAAAATGTAGTGCGGATAAAACGTGCCACCGCCCACAATGTAGAGGATGTAAAGCGGGCTGACGATCAGGTTGACCCAACGATTCGCGCTGCGATTCAAATAGCGGGAAAGGAAAATCATGGCAATGCCAACCGTCCCCATCACCGCGCCGAAAAGCATCAACTGCGGAATAGAAGCGCCAGTGATGACTGCGGTCTGAGTCAATTCTTCCGCTAGGCCAGGGATGAACAGCGAGAGGATGTCTGCTTTGAGCAGGCTGAACATAACGACAATCCACAGTGTGGAAAGCAGGACTTTTTTATCGATATTTTTGGAATTCATAAAATTCCTCCTTTAGGGAACAGGTTGTTGTACGGTATTCGAAAGCGCCACGGTCAGACTGCTCAATAACATCAGAAATGCCACAGGAGCCCAGATGGCGCGTTCGCCCGCGCTGGGGGTGATGAGATTGAGGATCAGGCTGAGTGCCGAAAAGGCGACGATGATCCACATCATCCAACGCGAGGCTTGAGACCAGGCAGGCAGAATCAGGTCCGCGCGAGCAAGTACGACCAGCGCAAAGCCAATCAGCAGTGCGGCTTGAAACAAGGCGGCGACTCGCAGCGCGGGCGGGAATGTGCCGGGATGGGCTCCGCCCATGGCGTATGCACCCCAGGGCGCTCCAGCCGCCATGGCAACCTGAAACGCTGCGGCGCTGAATGTGATGACCGCAAATCCGATTGCGGCTATGTGTGTGAGTGACATAGGATCTCCTTTTGTTCTGAGGTTTGGTTTTGATTCTTCCATGCGGTTGACCGACACCAGCGGCAGACCGAGGTCACGCACCCGGCGCAGGATTCCGTACAGGGCGGGCTGATCAGGCACAGGTCCAGAAAGAAGCGTGGTTCCATTTTCTTCCAATGTGATGGACATGCCGTCGAACCAGTCCTGCCAGCGGTCATCCAAATGCCCTTCGATGCGGATTTCGTAGTGGTGTGTCATCGTCAACGTGCGCAAATATAACGGCGGGGCGGGTTTGCCGTTAGGGTCAAAAGTATTGTTTTGAGTATTGTTGGGGTTAGAGCAAGCCCAGTTCGCGGGCGCGGGCGACGGCTTCGGTGCGGCTTTTGGCTTGCAGTTTGGCGAAGATGCGCAAGTTGTGCCCTTTGACCGTGCTGAGCGCGACGACCAGTTTTTGGGTGATCTCCTGGTTGGAAAGCCCCTGTGCGATCAGGCGCAACACTTCGAGTTCGCGCTCACTGAGTGGGTCGATCATTTCGGACTTTGGATTTGCGACATCGTGCCCAAAGGGTATTTTTGATTTTGGATTTTGGATTTGCTGGGGAAACATTGCCAGAATTTTTTCCGCGTATCCAAGCGCCGCTCTTCCAATCATCGGTCGCAAATCGTCAAGCAAAAATCGAAGCGCGTCGCCTTCATAGACGAACATTCTCAAATAGCCTTCAGGTGCGGCAAGGCGCAAGGCTTGCTCCAGCGCAGATGCGGCTTGGGCGCTCTCTCCTTTTGCGTGCAACGCCTGGGCTTGCAAGGTCAAGATTTCGATCTGGCTGCGCAGGCGGTTTTGTTGCTGTGCCAATTTGAGTTGGGCATCCAGCAAGGTCAACACATCAACGATCTTCTGCTCGCTGGGAGAATCCGCCAACATGATTTTTGCCAACGTGAGCCGCTCGAATTCATGCAGATGATCGGGCGCATCTTGTAGGGAAAGCCCGCTCTTGGCAGCCCAGGTTTGTGCCTTGTCCAGTCGGTTTTGGTTGAGGTAAATACGCGCCTTCATCGCATCCACAGGACGCAAGTTGGGAAACGGCGTGCGGACGTAGGCGCGTTCGGCTTCATCCCATAGATCGAGCGCGGCTTCCAAATCGCCTTCAGATTCTTTCAGATAGGCTTGCGCCCGTCTTTTGTTGTACGCCCAATCTACGGTGTTGGTCTGTTGCCCAAGTTCAAATGCTTTTTGCAAATGCTGTGCGGCGCGTTCATCTTCGCCCATTTCATGATGCAAAAACCCCAGCCCCAAATGATGCTGCCTTGTGAAGTCTTCGGCGTGGTGCGTGGCAGCCAACTCCAGCGCCGACCGATAGACCTGCATGCCATCGCGCAAGCGTCCCTGCGTGACCAAAATCGCCGCCTTGGCAAAACTGCTCGCAATCGCAAAAGCAATATTCCCATTATTCAGCGAGGCGGTTACAAAATTGTTCATATATTCGTAGGCGGTTTCCAAGTCACCATGCGCCCAATTGGACGTGCTCAATATCGAAGCGGCTTGCGCCTGCATAAAAGGCTGATCGTCAGGAATCAGGTCCAGCGCGGTTTCAGCATAGCGGAGCGTATCTGCAAATCGTCCCCGCACCTGCGCGTTGTAGGCGCGCGCAATCGCAATCCGCGCGGGCAGTTTGCGGAACTGCTCCACCTCGACGATGACCAGTTCTTCAAGCGGATTCTTCAAACTGGATTCGGCTTCCTGCAAACAGGATTCACTCAACTCGGCATCCCCCGCATCCATGTATGCCCAGCCCATTTGAGTTAACAGCACGGGACGCAAACGCCTCATCCTTAAGGGAAGTTGGTTCGCCCACCCCAGCCACGTGCCCGACTGGAAGGTTTCATCCATCGCCAGCCAGTTTTGTTCCAGCAATCGTGCCGCACAGTCAACATCCGCGGCAGACATGGCGTGCTGGAACGCCTCACCCACCTCGCCATTCTGCTCGAACCACGCACTTGCGCGGATATGCATCCCCGCAATTTCTTCCTTGTTGTATGTTTGGCTCAAACGCTGGCGAAGCAGGTCACGGAAAAGGCGGTGATAGCGATACCAGCGCCGTTCGGCATCGAGCGGAATGACGAACAGGTTGTCACGCTCCAGGGTTTCCAACGTCCCCTGCGCGGGAATGGGATCTTGCAACAACGCGTCACACAATGAACCGTTCATGCGGTTCAAAATGGAAGTGCGCAGTAAAAACCCCTGCACGCGCTCTGGTTGTTTGTGAAGCACTTCTTCCAGCAGGTAATCAAGCACAAACTGATTCGTTCCTCCAAAGGCACGGATGAATGCGGACTTGTCCGCTTTGCCTTGCATGGAGAGCGCCGCCAGTTGCAGACCGGCAATCCAGCCTTCGGTGCGCTTCTCCAAAGCGGTGACTTCTTCAGCGGAAAGCTTCAGTCCCATAACCTGATTGAGAAATTCGGCGGCTTCACTTTCAGTAAAGCGCAAGTCAGCAGCACGGATCTCGGTCAACTGGTTACGGGCGCGCAAGCGGGCAAGCGGCAATGCAGGGTCTTCACGGGTGGTGATGACCAAATGCATCTGCGGCGGCATGTGCTC
>VGOX01000193.1 GCA_016875755.1 Chloroflexota bacterium | reverse complement strand
CGCGCCCGCCGAAATAGCGTTGAGCGGCTGCTGGCTGGCGAAATCGAAGATGAGGTCGTTATTTAGAATGATGCCCCAGTCCGTTTGCAGGTATTGCGCGAGGGGGTCTTCTGCCTCGCCAAATTCAGTGAAGAAGGGTGGGTCTTGCATGATGAGCAGCGCGCCGCCTGCATCCACATATTGTTTGAGCAGGTTCACTTCCGCGTTGGTGAGCGGCTTCTGCGGACCTGCGATGATGATCACTTCAGCATCTTCGGGGATAGAAGAGGAGGAAAGCAGATTGATGGTATCAACGGTGTAATTTTTGCTTTCCATGGTGCTGGCGGCAATCGACATAGCACGGTCGCCGCTGACTCCGCCGACGCCTGCTTCTCCATGCCCTTCAAGGAAGTACACGGCTCGAGGTTCGGGGCTGATGACGCGGATCAACGAGCGGACAAGTTCTGTCTCGCTGACGAAGGAGGCTACTTCCTTGGTTTCGCCCATCTGGAGCAGGATCTTGCCGTCACCAGTGATGCCTGCCTCACGCGCAGCGATCGGGTCGAGGTCTGGGTTGATGAAGGTGTAGTCGAAATTGCCATTGCTGTTGGCTTTGAACTTTTGCAGCAATTCTTCCGCAGTGGCAGGGTTGAGGTTGTTGCTGTAGAACGCTGTGGCGGTCACTTTCTCAGGCAGGGCGGCGAGGACATCCAGTGTTTCAGGGGCGAGAGTGTTTGCCTTGTCTTCTGTGAAATCCCAGGGTTCATTGAGGATGCCGGGGTTGTTGAAGACAAGGTAATTCGCTACGAAAACGATGCCAACCACTGCCAAAGTGAGGATCAGCGAGTTGGAACCGTACCGTGCCTGACGTCCAGAAAAGAAGCGGCGGACGGTATCTGGTGAGAGGACTACATAGGAGAGCAGTCCAATGGCGAGAAGCGCGCCGCTGATCTGCAGGGCGAGGTCCAGTCCATCCGTTTGTTCAGGAGGAAGATTGAACATGCCCAACCCCAGCAGGGTGTTGGCAGATGCAAGCAGACCTGTTGCGATACAAGCGACAAGGGCTACGATCAAGCCGATCAGGGCGTATTTTGCGTTTTGGTTTTTCTTTTTGCCAGCCATTAGCGCCATCTCCGAATTTCGATTGCGGTGGTGCCGACGAACAGGCCCAGAGCAGTAAGACTTAAATAGTAGGCAATGCCGCCAAGGGTCATTGAGCCATTATTCATGCTTTGAGAAAAGTGGTTGGAAAGACTGAGGTAGTTGAGCACTTCGCCGCCGGTCGGCAGGTAGCCCGCGGGCAGGCCGATCATGAACCACAGGAAGAAGAACAAACCGAGTGTGGTGAAGAAAGCTGCGAATTGGTTGGTGAAAACTGCGGAAATACCCACGCCCAGCGCCAGCATGGCGGAGCAGACGAGGATCAACCCGATGTAGGAGGCGAGTACCAGCATCCAGTCGATGCCGGGGGAGACGAAGTTGTTCATGATGATCGGATAGACAAGCGTAACGAGCGCAATCGAAAGGACGAACATCATCGCGCCGAGCCACTTGCCGGCAACCAATTCAAAGTCACGCACGGGGGCGGTGAGCATCAGTTCCAGTGTGCCCATGCGGGCTTCATCCGAAAGCAGGCGCATGGTGAGCGCCGGGCTGAGGAACACCATCAAAAAGACGAACAACCAGGTGATTGGGTTGGTTTGGGGTGCGCCGCCGCCGTAGAAGGCTTGGTCGGCGCTGACAAACATGATGAGGGCAAAGTAAATTCCCAGCGGCAGGAGGATGGCAAGTGCCACCACATATGCCAGCGGGCTGTTGAAGTAATTATCGTATTCGCGTTTTGCAATGGTCCAAATGTTTCGCATGGGATTCCTCGTTATTTCTTTTTGGCTTCATTGCCGGTAAGTTCAAGGAAGATCTCTTCAAGGCTCATGCCGAGCGGACGGAGTTCGAGCAGGTCGTAGCCGTCCTTGATGACCTGTTTGGCAACTTCGGGGCGCAGGTCTTTGCCGGAGGCAAATTCGAATTCCACGCCGCCGTCTTCCAGTGTTTCCACTTTGCGTACGCCTTTGACAGCTTTGATGGTGTCGGCGAGTTCGTCCGCTTCGCCGCGTACACGTACGATCACGCGTTCGGCGCCGATCAGACGGGCTTGCAGGTTTTCGGTAGTATCTTCGGCGACGATCTTGCCTTTGTTGATAATGAGGACACGGTCACAGATGTTTTGCGCTTCGTGGAGTAAATGTGTAGAGAGCAGAACTGTGCGTTCACGTCCGATCTCACGGATAAGTTCACGGACTTCCACTACCTGCCCGGGGTCGAGACCAATGGTCGGCTCGTCCAGAATTAGCACTTCGGGGCGGTGCAGCAGCGCCTGGGCAAGCCCAACACGCTGTTTCATACCCTTGGACAAATTACCAATAAATCCGTCGGCGCGGCTAAGCAAACCGACCATGTCCAACACTTCGTTGACGCGGCCATCCACGTTGGGGATGTGGCGTAATTCGCCCATGAATTTCAAATAATCGAAAACCACCATATCTTGGTACAGCGGAACTGTCTCCGGCAGATACCCAACACGCTTGCGAACCTCGAGCGATTCTTCGACCACGTCGTACCCTGCAACAATGGCTTCGCCATCGCTGGGGGGCATGTACCCGGTTAGGATGCGCATGGTGGTGGTTTTTCCTGCGCCATTCGGACCGAGAAAACCCACAATCTCGCCCTGTTGGGCGTCGAAACTTAAATTGTGGATGGCGCGGCGCGCACCATAGTCCTTGGTGAGACCACTAACTTTGATCATTGCCTCTCCTTGCAATCAGTTATAAAAAATGGGGCTCGAACAAACAAAAGACACAGCCCGTGGGCGGTGCCTTTTTGTGCCGAACTATACTATACAATAATAGAAGAGGCAAAGTCAAGCGGCGAAGCAACTTTTAATCCAATCCTAATCTGATGGCGATTTGCTATAATGATCCTATGACCGAACTTCTCTATCAAACCGATGCCTATCTCAAGGAATTTCCCGCCAGCATCACCTCGGTGGATGCGGAAACCCGCGCTGTCGTTCTGGATCGCTCCGCTTTCTATCCTGGTGGTGGCGGACAGCCCTGTGATTTCGGGACACTGCAAGTCAACGGCATAACCTACCCCGTGGAAAAAGTAAAAAAACAGGGAGATGATGTCCTGCACTTTCTCGGCGGTGCGGAGATTTTGCCTGCCCCCGGCAGCGCCTCTTTCGGGACCTTGGACTGGGTACGCCGCCATCAGCTGATGCGTACGCATACAGCTCTGCACATCCTATGTGGCACCGTCTTCCGTGATTATGGCGCGAAAGTTACAGGCGGCGACATGGACCCGCTCAAGGGACGCATGGATTTCGAATTCGAGACCATGCGGGGGGAACTCGTCCGTGAGATCGAGGCAGCGGTTAACCATGAGGTGGCACAAAACCGTGAGATCAGCGTCAAGATCCTCCCGAGGGAAGAGGCGTTTCAGATTCCCGATTTGATTCGCACCAAGATCAATCTGCTCCCCGAAGGCATTTTGCAAGTGCGCACGGTTGAGATCGTAGGGCTCGATTTGCAAGCCGATGGCGGTACACATGTGGCGAATACGTCTGAAGTGGGTGTAATCAAGGTGGTGGATTACAAAAGCAAGGGCGCCATCAATAAACGGATTTATATTGAACTGCAATAGTCGAAATCTACTTCGTGTCTTATAATCCTGCGCATTCAAACCAAAGGAGAATGTGTTAATGAAATCCAAAAAGCTTTCGATTTTGTTCTCCGTACTTGCGCTTGTGATTTCCACGCTGGCTTGTGCAATGGGTGAACCCACACTTGATAACGTCCGCACCGCGCTGGATCAGGACGGCAATCAAGTGACCTCGGTTTTTTCAACGACCGATACCGTGTATGTTGTCAGTGATCTGAGCAATGGTATTAAGGGCAATGTGATCACTTCCAATTGGTATGCAGTGGAGGTGGCTGATACCGAACCGAATTTCCTGATTGGCAGTTCTGACATCACCGTTCAGGACGAAACCTTCGACGGCACCATTTATTTCTTCTTCCCGCCTCCGTTGGATGGACAGTGGCCGCTCGGTACTTACAAAGTTGAAGTTTTATTTAACAATGTGCTGATCAGTACGGTCAATTTCTCGGTTGAATAACCTAACTCGTTTTTGATAGGCAATGACTCGCCCTCGAAAGTTACTTTCGAGGGCGAGTTTTTTTGGGGAGAAGGAAACTGGGCAGGGATGATGGGTTCGCGGATACCATTCAAAATAAAGGTAAAATAGCCCCAACCAAGGAGAGAGAATGATAGGATTACCCGAATCAAAAGAGAAACGTGTTTTTAATAACGTCCTCGGCGCGATGGGGAATACGCCGCTCGTCAAACTGGAGCGCATCGGCAGGGACTTGCCCGTTCCGCTGTATGCAAAGTTGGAGTTCATGAACCCCGGCGGCTCGGTCAAAGACCGGGTGGGGGCAAACATCATCGAGCAGGCAGAGAAGCGCGGCGAGATCCAACCCGGCGGAACCATTGTCGAAGCGACCTCTGGCAATACGGGTGTCGGCTTGGCGATTGCGGCTGCGTTGAAGGGCTACAAGACCATCTTCGTCATGCCCGACAAGATGAGCAACGAAAAGATTTTATTATTGCGTGCTTATGGCGCGAAAGTGGTCATCACCCCCACAGCGGTGGGTCCCGATGACCCGCGCTCGTATTATGAAGTGGCGAAGAAATTTGCGCGTGAGACTCCCAACGCGATTCTGGCGAACCAATATCACAACCCTGATAACCCAAAAACTCACGAACTGAGCACAGGTCCCGAAATCTGGGAGCAGACTGATGGTAAAGTGACCGATGTCATCATCGGCATCGGCACGGGCGGAACCATCACCGGGGTGGGGCGTTATCTCAAAGCCAAAAATCCAAACATCACCATTGTCGGTGTAGATATCGAAGGATCGATCCTCACGGAGATCTGGCAGAATAACGGAGTCATCCCGCCCGGCGCATATCCTAAGACCTATAAAGTGGAAGGCATCGGCGAAGATTTTCTCCCCTCCACAATGGACATCAAATATGTAGACGCCATCGAACGCGCAGGCGACAAAGAGTCATTCTTGTGGGCGCGTGCGTTGGTGCGGCAGGAAGGTATTTTCGCGGGCGGCTCCTCTGGCTCGGCGATTGCTGGCGCGATCAAGTATTGCCGTAAACTGCCTGCGGGACGTATCCCCGTCGTCATTCTGCCCGACTCAGGCTCTCGTTATCTCTCCAAATTTTATGATGATAAGTGGATGCGCGAATTCGGTTTCCTCTCAATGGAATTCGGAGAAACGGCTCTGGGCGACCTTTTGATT
>VGOX01000192.1 GCA_016875755.1 Chloroflexota bacterium | reverse complement strand
ATATGGCACATAGACCCGTAAGTTCATTTCGCCTGCATCTTCGAGGGCGGTGTAGGTCATCAACTCCTGCATGTCTCCGTTCATATTGTGGACACTGGTCACACCTGTGGCGTTGATTCGTTGAATGACCATCTTGAGCAGTTCGCGTTTGCGGGAGTCGCTCGGCTCGGGGATTAAGTCCGCGACGAGGTGCATGGCAGTCTCGCGCAGTTCGCCTGTGGCGATTCCATTCTCATCACGAACGATCACACCGACCCCGTACGCATCCACGCCAGGCTGTAGAATGCCCGCCATTTCCAGTGCTTTCGTATTTGCCCATGAAGTGTGTCCATCATACGCGTTGATGTAAACAGGACGTTCCGAGATCATTGCATCAAGCTGCTGGCGGGTTTCCACAATGCCGTATTTGATTCCCCGCCCATCCACCCATGCGGAGGTTTTGTTCTGCTCTGCAAATTCAACCAAGACAGCTTTGAGGTCGTTCAAATTTTTTACATCATATAACTGCGCAGACCCTGCCCAGATCGCTCCCCAGAGGAGATGAAAATGTGAATCAATGAATCCAGCGGTGAGGGTGCGTCCCTGCCCGTCGATGATGCGGGTGGATTCACTCTTGAATTCTTTGACCTCCTCGTTTGTTCCCACAAAAATAATACGGTTGCCTTTTATCGCAACGGTTTCTGCATGCGGCATTGCCTCATTGCTAGTGAATACTTTTGCGTTTTTGATGACAATATCGGCTTTTTCTGCCATTTGGTTCTCCTTGGGTTCTTGAGTGGATGCGCCGAATATACATTAAAAATCTGGTAAGAGTCAATTATGGAGTCAGGGAGCTTGCTCCCGTAATTTCGGCGGCAAGCCGCCTGACTCCATAATTACTCCATAAACGGGCAGTATAATCAGACATTATGGTTAAGAAAAAAGTGGTTGTCGCCATGTCCGGCGGCGTAGATTCGTCTGTGGCGGCGGCATTGCTCAAAGAACAGGGTTACGATGTCACAGGCATGATGATGCGTTTGTGGAGCGAGCCTGGTAAGGAAGAGTCCAATCGTTGTTGCACACCCGACTCGATGGCGCAGGCTCGTCGTGTGGCGGGCATTTTGGATATCCCATTTTATGTGGTGGATGCAAAAGATGTTTTCCGCGAAACCGTGGTGCAGTATTTTCTGGACGGCTACTCACGCGGCGAGACGCCAAATCCGTGCTTAATGTGCAATCGTCAGATCCGTTGGACGTTTTTGCTTAATCACGCGCTGGCATTGGGGGCAGAATTCATGGCAACGGGACATTATGTTAGACAACGGACGACAGACAATGGACGATACGAACTGCTTCGCGCGGTGGATTATTCGAAGGATCAATCGTATGTTTTGCATGTGCTGACGCAGGACAAATTGAAGCACGCCTTATTTCCTGTGGGGGAGTATCCGAAGCCTGAGATTCGTGCGACTGCAGAGCGGTTCGGCTTGCCGACAGCGTCCCGCAAGGATTCGCAGGACTTGTGCTTTTTAGCAGGGGAGGATTATCGTAATTTTCTTCAGCGCAATGCGCCTGAGATTTTGAAGCCCGGGAATATCGAAACACCCGATGGCAAGGTCATTGGTCAGCATAATGGGCTTGCGAATTACACGATCTGTCAGCGTAAGGGGTTGGGAGTTGCCTCGCCTGTGCCGTTGTATGTCATTACTAAGGAAGCGACGCGCAATACGTTGATCGTTGGCACAACGGAGGAGATGGGCGTGACGGAACTCTCTGTGCGGGATGTGAATTGGGTCAGCGGAGAAACACCGAGCGAACCATTCCATGCGGATGTGAAGATTCGCTACACGGCGAAGGAGGTCCCAGCGTGGGTAATGCCGCAAGGTGAGAATCAGGCATCTGTTAAGTTTGATGCGCCTGTGCGGGACGCGACGAAGGGCCAGGCGGCGGTATTTTTCCAAGGGGAGTTAATGCTTGGTGGGGGAATTATCCAGTAATTTTTTTTGCGTGTAGCCAGATTGATGTATGGAAGTAGTTTTTGGTGTGCATGAAGTTGAAAATGATTTTGGATAAAAGGAGAATAGGATGAACTTTCGAATTGAGTCGTTGATGTCTGCCCGTTTGTTCGTTGCGCCGCAATATGCGTGGGACCGGGTATATTTTGTGAGCAACCTTTCGGGGCATTTGAGTTTGTATGCGATGTTCCACGGGGGGAGTGTGCCTGAACCGCTGCTGCCTTCGAACATTGCCTTGCAAAACCCCGAGTTGATCGGTGGCCATGCGTTTTATGCCTTCCCTGAAATGGATATGATCCTGGTGATGATCGATAACAACGGTGATGAGAATTACCAGCCGATGTTGATCCCATTGGATGGTGGTTTTCCACAGCCTGCTTTCAATAATTTCTTTGCGAAGTATCGCGTGCATGTGGGCGAATGCGACCGCAAAAAAGGCATCGTGTATTTGCAAGCGGAGCGCCGTGACAAGCCGATGATCGAGACGTATCGCGGTGACCTGAAAACAGGCAAACTGACGAAGATCGCGCAAAGCGCATTTGGATATGGAATTGGCGATCATTCTGCTGACCACAGTCGGCTTTTGATCGGAACTGGATATTCGGTTGGCGATTCGGTGTTGTATTTGTGGAACAAGGGCAAGATGACTTTGCTCTACGGCAAGCCGATGGAAAAACGCAAGCCCGGCGAACAGGTTTCTTTGAACGGTTTGGGCAGTTCGGTCTTTTCGCCAAGCGGCAATGGCACGATCGTTACCAGTTCCTTATTCGAAGATACGTTTAGTCTCGGCTATCTTGATTTCAAGAAACCCGGTGTGATTCAGCCTGTTAAGGTAAAGGGTGTGGCACACAAGGGACTTGGTGAGATGGAAGCAATCTCATCACTTGGCGAAAATCGCTATATGATCAACTACAATATTGACGGTTGCTCGTGGGTGTATGAGGGTGTCTTCGACGAAGCCAAACTCACCATGAATTACAAGCATGTATTGGTTGGTCAGGAGCCGTTCGACAACGGCGTGCTCGAACACATCGATTACGACAAGGTCGAAGATGTTTTCACTTTCTCGTTCTGCACTGCCACCTCGCCCACGCAGATCTACACCATCGAAGGACCGAAGCGCCGCGACTTGTACCTGCACACCAGCGAGCGGATTTTTGCCATCCCCGACGAATTGCTCTCGAAGGGAGAAGACGCCTCTTTCACCTCCCATGATGGGTTGCGTGTTTCTGCACGGCTTTATCTACCCGCGAAATCGCTCGGCTTCAAAGGTCCGCGCCCGATCGTGTATTACATCCACGGCGGACCGCAAAGCCAGGAACGCCCGAACTTTGCATGGTTCTCGATGCCGTTGATCCAATTCCTCACCCTGCGCGGATTTGCCGTCTTCGTGCCGAACGTGCGCGGCTCGACTGGCTATGGTCTTTCCTACACCAAGCGCGTCGACCGTGACTGGGGCGGGCTCGACCGTCTCGACCATGTCCACGCGATGACGAAGGTTCTGCCAAAAGACAAGCGTGTGGATGTCAAACGCGCGGCGGTTGTCGGGCGTTCCTACGGCGGCTACATGACGCTCATGCAAGCAGGTATGCATCCCAATTTGTGGAAAACCTCCTGCGATATGTTCGGTCCGTATGACTTGCTGACCTTCTCCGAGCGCATTCCTGAAACGTGGAAGCCGTATTTCAAACTTGCCATTGGCGACCCTGATAAGCCAAAGGAACGCGCCGACCTGATCCAGCGTTCGCCCAAGACGCATCTGCATAATATGAAAGCGCCGATGCTCGTCATTCAAGGACGCAACGATCCACGTGTGGTGGCGGCAGAATCCGAAGACCTTGTGCGCGTCTTGAAAAAGAAGGGCAAACCCATTGAATTGCTGGTTTTTGAAGATGAAGGTCATGACGTGTTGAAGTACGATAACCGCGTCACCTGCTATAACGCCATCACCGATTTCTTTGCGAAGCACCTGAAACCGTAGCTCCATGACCCTTCCCGCCGTTCTTTTCGGTTTGGTGGTTTCACTACTGGCAAGCGCCCTGTTCCATGCTGTTCGCGGCGGGAGCGGCTGGCGCCTGCTTCTCTATCTTGGCTTGAGCTTGCTCGGCTTCATGCTTGGGCAGGCAGTAGTTATTTGGTTGGGGTTTGTATTTTTCAAATTTGGTGCTTTGGATCTCGGAATGGGAATGATCGGAAGCGTCTTGTTCATGGCAGTAGGAGCCTGGTTAGTCCGACAATAGCATTCAAATGGGGGTATACTTCGACGGTCAAAAATTCATTTCAGTAAGGAAATTACTAACGTGGACCATTTAGAACTCTCCAAAAACGAAGAATCAGAACTTCAAATGGAATCGCTCGGAGAAAAAATCGAGTTGATCATTGAGAAGCTGCCCCCGTCTGAAGTTACCCTCATAGAGATCATGGATATCGTCGGCGCTGATAGCTTGCTGCTGTTGACTGTTTTTCTCTCCCTTGTTTTTCTTGTACCTGTCTCCATCCCCGGCGTGAGCACGGTCTTTGGCTCTGGTATTCTTTTGGTCGGTATTACCCGTCTCTTTTCCCGCAAATTTTGGCTGCCAGCACGCATTGGCAATCGTAAACTCTCCTCCGATAAATTGCGTGAAGGGTTCAAGCGTGCCCTCATATGGTTCCGCCGACTTGAAAAGATCAGCCGCCCTCACCGTGTGAACGGGTTGACCACTGACGGTTTTATGACGATTCTAAATAATCTTTCATTTATCCTTGCAGCAGTATTGTTGATGGCGCCGTTCGGTTTTATCCCGTTCAGCAATACCCTTCCTGCAATTGCATTGATCTTTCTCTCAATTGGTATGATGCAACGCGATGGAGTTTCCATTCTGCTTGGTAATCTTTCGAATATTGCAACGATCATTTACTTTGTGTTCCTTATCGCTGGCGGCGGATGGTCCATCAGTGAATTTTTAAAACTGCTGGGATAATCCCAAGAGGTATATTGACTTTTAGATCCATCGCAATCATCTTTGCGGTCTTTCTTTTTGGCTTGATCATTCTGGCTGACCTCGGATATTTGAGATTTTTGCTTCGAATAGTTAGTCGCATTGAATATCTTGATAAGGTATTGCATTTTCTGCTTGTTGGCACACTGGCATTTCTCAGTAGCTTGGCATTGATCGAAACCCTTCCAGATCAGAACCCCAGATGGCTGTTGTTGATTGTTATTGGGGCAATGATGGTGATTTTTACCATTGAAGAAGCTTTACAAGGCCCCATTCGCGGGCGCGAAGCCTCCCTAAACGATTTGGCTGCAAATTACGCAGGTATCCTGTTCTTTGGAGTGATGGCGTGGATGTACAACAAAAAACGGAAGCTGTGAGGCTTCCGTTT
>VGOX01000191.1 GCA_016875755.1 Chloroflexota bacterium | reverse complement strand
AAACTACTACTGGTCTCGCGTATGAGCAACACAAAAGCAGGTGCATTATCTATTTGTCCAGCGATAAGCGGCACATATCATTTCATCTAAAAACGCTCCATCCCAAATGCAACCAAATCGAACGCCGTATCGTTTCCACTCACCAACTCTGCCACCACCTGACCCGTCCCCGGTCCCAGCGAAAGACCAAGCATCGCGTGCCCCGTGGCAACTGTCAGGTTGGAATGATGCGGTGAACGTCCGATGATGGGCATGCCGTCAGGCGTCACGGGGCGCAAGCCAGCCCACGTCTCTTTAATATCCAGTTTTTCATCCAACCGAATATATTCGCGCGCAAATTCTTCGAGCCGCTGAATCCAGCGTGGTACCGGCATAGTGCTAAACTCACCCACCTCAAGCCGCCCCGTCACACGGATCTGATTTCCGAACGGCGAAACCGCCACGCGGCGATCTCCCAAAATCAACGCCTGTCGCGGCATGTTTTGAATGGCAGACGCCGTGAGGCTGTAACCGCGCGCAGGTTGCACGGGAATATTAATTCGCAGATCACGCGCCACGATAGGCGACCAAGCACCCGCCGCCAGGATGACCTGCTCCGCTTCAAACTCACCGACACTTGTTTTTACGACCCGAACCTTCCCCCCCGCTGATTCAAAGCCCGTGACTGGCGTATTCTCGAAAACTTCCGCGCCCATCGCACGGACGCGTTCGCCGAGCAACTGCAAGAATATGGCAGGGTTGAGGTGCGCATCACCCGTAAAATGCACACCACCGAGGACATCATCCCGCACAGCAGGTTCGACATCAGTAATTTTATTTTTTTCATACACGCTGACGGGGATGCCGTATTTCTGCATGAACTCGGCTTCGTGTTTGCCTTCCTCAAAGGCGGCTTGGTTTTTGTATAAATTCAGAAAGCCTGTGGTTTGATAATGGCAATCGAATTTTTCTTCGACAATCATTTTCGCAAAATTATCTGCGCTGAGAAAACCAAGGTTTTTCATTGGCTCCAGCGCACGGTTGACATTGGCTTCATTACACGCCGCCGCAAATTGGGTCAGCCATGAAATGTATTTCAGGTCGAGGCGAATCTTCAAGCCAAAGGGACTGCTGTTCGGGTCGAGCATCCACTTAAGCGCAGAAGTCACCACGCCCGGTGCCGCCAGCGGAATAATATGACTCGGCACAATGTGCCCCGCATTGCCCGAGCCGCTGCCTTTGGCGATTTCATTTGAATCAAGAATGGTAACACCGCGCCCCGCTTTGAGCAGATAGTAAGCGGAACTTAATCCAATAGGTCCGCCGCCGATGATCAATACATCATGTTTTGAATTCATTTTTTCTCCACAATATCTTTGTAGAAAGAGTCAAAGGTCAAAGGTCGAAGGTCAAACGTCAGATCCCGTTTGCGAATGGGTCGCGCTCATCCACCAAAATTGTCCCTTCGGACATGACCCACGCTTCGCCCGTGATGGTGGGGATGATGCGGTTATCCTGAATCTGGATACTCCCCTCGAAGATACTGCCGACGACACTTTGTTGCTTCCACACCTGCCCCACTTGTAGTTTGCCATCTTCGTATAAACAAGCAAGTTTTGCGCTCGTGCCTGTACCGCAGGGAGAACGGTCGTAGGCTTTACCGGGGCAGAGGACAAAGCTTTTACTGTCGGCTTCGTTTGATTCCGAAAATAATTCGATATGGTCGATCTCTGCGCCATCCGCACCGGTGATGCCATTGGCTATGAGTTGCTCGCGGACACGCCATGAGAAATCGGTCAGCGCTTCGAGGTTGGACATGTTCACGTCCATGCCGTGGTCGTGGCAGAGGAAGAACCAGTTGCCGCCCCATGCCACGTCGCCGTGGACGGTCTTGCCATCGACGGTGACGGGGATGCGAGTTAGGTGACGGTAGGAGGGGATGTTTTGGACGGAGACGCGGTTGGGGTATTCTGACCTCACCCCCGACCCCTCTCCTGAGAGGAGAGGGGAGGAATGCAAGGTAGCTTCCACAATCCCAACAGGAGTTTCCACCCGAATGACGCCAGGTTGGACTTTTCCCAAATAGGCAAGTGATGCGATGAGACCAATCGTGCCATGTCCGCACATGCCGAGGTAGCCGACGTTGTTGAAGAAGATGACTCCGAACTGACAGGTCGGGTCGGCGGGTGGGACGAGGTATGCGCCGACAAGCACGTCTGAGCCGCGGGGTTCGAGCAGGACGGTGCGGCGCAGGTCGTCGTGATTCTTTTTCAGCGTGGATAATTTGTCAGCAACAGAACCCGTTCCAAGGTCGAAGGGAAGCGCGGTGATTAATCGCGTGGGTTCGCCGCCGGTGTGGGAGTCCAAGTATGGGATACGTTTCATGTTTGAGAGTTGAGTTCGATATTTGATACTCGATATTCGATAGTAGAGATTCGAATATCGAGTATCAAATATCGTTTTAGATTGCCTTGAAAATCTTTTCGAACTCCGCGCGGTCTTCAGCGGTGAGGGTGAGCAGCGGCTGACGCGGACCGCCGACGGGGATGCCGAGCAGTTCGCAGCCGATCTTCACTTTTTGCAAATAGCTGCCGCTTTCGACACTGCGAAGAAGGGGCATGAGTTTTTCCATGTGTACGCGGGCGGTGACGAAGTCGTTGGCAAGCGCGGATTCGAGGACGTTGTAATGCTCGAGCGGAGCACAGGAGGCGGCGCCGCCGATCCATGCGGTGGAACCCCACAGGAAATAGTCGAGGGCTTGGTCGTCCGAGCCGCAGATGATCTGGTAGCGGTCGCCATAGCGTTCGAGCATGCCATACACGCGGGACATGTCGCTGGAGGCTTCTTTGATGCCGATGACGTGGTCGTATTTGATGAGACCGTCCATCACGTCGAAGCCGACTTCGGTGCCTGCGCGCCAGGGGAAGTTGTAGAGCACGATGGGAATTTTGACGGCTTTGGCGACGGCTTCGTAATGTGCGAGCAGTTCGCGCTGGTTGGGACGTGAATACGGCGGGACAGCGACCATGAGCGCGTCATAGCCCATCCCTTCGGCGATCTGCGAGTAGCGGACAACGTCACGCGTGGCGCCAGAGTTGGTGCCTGCAATCAGCGTGACCCGTCCATCCACTTTTTCTTTGACAAATTTAAAAATGTCCAGCCGTTCGGCTTCGGTGAAGGCGTAGACTTCGCCCGTGGTGCCGCCGGGGACAAGCCCTGCGATCTTGTTGCGAATCAGGTATTCGATCAGTTGTTCAAGGACGGGGTAGTTGATGCTTTCGTCCGCGTTGAAGGGGGTGACGATGGGGGCGTATATTCCTTTGAGGTGCATGGGGGTCTCCGAGTTGAAGGTTGAAGGTTGCTTCCATTATAAAAGAAAAGACCTGATAGGTCTGTGGAAAGCGAGTATTAGCAAGAAAGCAAAGGTATTTAAAAAACGTCCACGAATTCAAGAGTGGGAGACGACCATTCGAGTATTCGTGTCCATTTGTGGATGGGCTTCCCCCAGTGGAAGCGGGCAGGAATTTTATTTGGGAACAGGGGACGCCACCACCACACGAAAACCGATTTGGCTGTGGAAGTAGTCGAGGCGGTCGTCGTAACGGGACGCACAACGCGCGCCCCACTCATCATAGAGGAATGAACCACCGCGCAGCACACGGACACCAGATACTTTTTCGTCTTCGCGTCCATCATTAACATTGTATGGATACGGTTTCATCAGGCTATGAGTCCACTCCCACACATTGCCCGCCATGTCAGCACAACCATAAGGAGAATCGCCTTGCGGAGAAAATAGGCTGACGGGTGTTGTGTCGTTTTTTCTGCCTTCGCTTGTGTTACATTTATTTTTATCGAATTGCTTCCCCCACGGGTATTCACGTCCATCAGTTCCACGCGCCGCTTTTTCCCATTCGGCTTCAGTGGGCAAACGTAAGACCAAACCAGAAGGTAATTCGGTCTTAATCTGGTCGCTCAGCCACTGGCAATATGCTATTGCATCTATCCAAGTCACTCGAATAACAGGGTGGTTTTCTTTACCTTTGTCAAAATCCTTTTTCCTAAATCGGTCATACTGCCCATTCATCACAGGGAAACGTGCCATCCAGTAATCATAGGGAATATCCAGGGAGTTCTGTTCGATCCCTGCTCCCATCAGAAATATTCCTGCTGGGACGCGAACAAATTCAATGCCGCTAAGGATTTCAACCAAGAAACCATTTTCTGTATTTTTTTGATTAGTTGAAATTTGAGTAACAGATATAGGCTTTCGCTTTTCAATAGCTGCCTTCTTTACCTCGACCGGCTTTTCTTTTTGTTTTAGAGTAGGCGTTTCAACAACAGGCTTTTTTTCTTCGATTGGTTCTTCTTTTTTAAGCGCTGGCGTTTCAACATTCATGCCAAGCGACTCGGCGCGGCGTTTTAAACTGACCAGCAAGCGTTGCAATCCGCGTTCCCGATGCCCCTCAAAATAATCGGCGTATTGCCATGAGCGCAGTCTGCGCGGCGGGTCGCATTCTTCCAAACGCACAGGCATGAGGTATAACGTACCTTCGGGTTTGTAATCGGCGTAGTCCAGCACAATTCTTAATTCGCGTTGAACATAGCCTTCCTTGGTAATTGAGCCTTTGGAGAGGCAAACAATGATCGCGTCAGCGGCTTCAACCGCTTTTTCGATCTCCATGTTCCAATCCTGCCCGGGATAGAGTTCTTCTTCGCGTCCAGCCAGGGTTGAATCCACGGCTCGGCGCGGAGTTTATGATACAACTCGCGGACAGCGGGTTTGTCCGCGGAAGAATGGCAGAGGAAAACTTTGAGTGGGCGATTTGTCGTCATGGTCTTGTCCCCGAATGGGCTGTGCAAATTATACAACGACGCCCTCCCGAAAGTCATCGAGAGGGCGTATGAGTTTAGGAAAGCACGATCATCTCAGGGATTCAAGTAATCCTGGATCTTCTCGCCATATTTACTTTCCCCATTATCAGTAATGACCTTGGGGAAGATAATGTCATTCTCCGCTGCCGCATACACCACAATGACAGAAGACCCCATCTCTGCAAAGGCGTATTTGGCAGGCTTGGTGTCGTAGATCAACTCTTTGATCGAATCAGCGACACTATCCGTCACGATCACGAAAACAACATGGACATAGGCGTTATTTTTCTCGCCCAATCTCTTGGCATATTGTTTGATCTCTTTTTCCAGTTCGAGGTAGCGGTCTTCGCTTAAGTCACTCTCTTCCAAAACCACAAAGCGGTGAAATTCATCCAGCGTATTAACTTTCCATTCGCTGAAATGGTTTTGACTTTCATGAATTTTCTGCCAGTTGAGAGTAGATGGATGATGACAAGCCAAGCAATTCCAAAATGCGGGTCTGCAACTCAGAGAGTGGCGTAACGT
>VGOX01000190.1 GCA_016875755.1 Chloroflexota bacterium | reverse complement strand
CGAGACAGAAGAAAATCCAGCGCAAGAGTATCTGCGCCACTCTTGGTGAACCGCCGGATGCGGACCCGCATGTCCGGTGGTGTGAGAGGGAGCGGTTAGCCGCCGCTCCCTACTCGATTTAAGATACTCTTGCCAGGGCCGTCGCCCCGAGGATCAGGGCGGAGAGGACGAGATTGACCCGCAGGATGAGCAGTTCCTTACGCTGTAATTTGGCAAGTTCGGCTTCATCAGCTTTTTCCTTTTTCATCAGCGTGCGTTGAATGGCGGGGAGGACTTCCCAGGTTTGGATGGCGCTGACTACGACCATCACCACTGCGAACCCGTGTTTGATGAGAATGGCGAACGACCATTGTGTGCTGAGCGAGAGGAAACCATCATATTGCGGACTGGTGCTGAGTTGGAATAGCCCGGTGACCAATAAAATACCCATGCAGAACCATGCAAGCGGTTCGAGGCGCTTTTGCATGGCGGAGATAAAGCTGAGTTGGTCGCTCAGGCTCAAGGTCCGTTGTGAGGCGGGCAGGACGAGTATGTTGATGGCCGCAAGGCTGCCGATCCATACCACGGTTGCAAGCATGTGCAGCCAGTAGATGACTGCCAGAGTCCAAGTGGAGGGCGCTTCCATAAATTAGGGTGCTGGGGATGGTTCTGTAGGTGCTTCGGTGGCAATGACATCCAGCGTGGCAGTGGGTTCCGCGGTGGGTGTGGCTGGGAAGCATTGCACGAATGCTTGCTGCGCGTTGTTGGCAGAGGCTGCTTCGAGTGTGCCGATGGAGGCGGCTACCTGATAGTTGTCGTAGGCGGCGCAGTACTCTTGTTTGATGAAGAGTTCGTCGCCATAACGCATGAGTGCCATGAAGTAGCGTTGTGAGGCAGTCATGGTTCCATCCCACATGGATGGCCAGCCAGCCGCTGTTTGTGAGAAGTAGAAGATGGCTTGTTCCCAATTCAGTTCCCAGAAACTTGCGCCAGTGATGTAGTTGCGGGCGCCTTCGCGAATTCCCTTGGCTGAGTTGTCTAACGGACCAAAACGCTCAGCAAGGGTCAGGAAGTAGATGCCGCCTTCGAGGTTGCCTTGTTTGGTGATGAGATCATAGCCCTGGTTGCGGAGGGCGAAGTAGTACATGCCGTCCACTTTGGCGGTTTTGTAGGTGGCATCGAGTTTACGGATGGAGTCGAGGGCTTGTAATGCGCCGGGCCAATCTTGCGCGCGGAGAAGTTCCTGTGCGCGTTGGAAGGCATTTTCTGCCCCGGTGAAATCAGGTGTGGGGGGGATGGTTGCGGTGGGTTCGGGTGTTGGAATGGAACTCAAGACCAGCACTTCGGTCAGCTTTTCGCGCGCACCGGGATAGCTGGGGTCTTGTTGAATGATGTATTCAAGGCGTTGGCGGGCGTTTTCGAACCGTCCAAACTGGATATCGACCAGTGCATAGGAATATTGATCGGATAGTTGCCCGGCAAGGATGTTTTTTTCTGCTGATTTGCGAGCGCCGATTCCGGTGGAATAACCGCCAAAACCGCCCAAGCCGATCAACAGGAGAAAGCCAAGTACGCTGATGAGAATGGATTTCCAGCGTGATGGGGCTTTTTTGACCGTTTTGAGGGGCTGGGTATCGTCTTCCTTGTAGGGTTGATTGGGTTGTGTATTTTCAAATTGTTCTGACATGGTAATGATTATACATTCCTTTGAATGATTGCGTTTTTCTCTTATTTTTGTTGTAAGAGGCTAATTTTGCAGTCATGAGGTTTGTTACAGCTTAAATAACAACTTGACCTCAGACCAGACCATTGCCAGCGCGATGGCACCGCCGATGACCATGCCGATGATGGCAGTGACGATGGCGCTGCCGGGCAGGTACAGCGCGATCGCGTAGGTAACCACGCCGCCGACAACAGCCGCAAACAGACCTTTGATGGTGGCGCTGTTCGTCTGAAGCGGTTCATGGGTGCGGCGGGAAAGCCAGACCAGCAAAATGACGGCTTCGATCAGCAGGGCAAGCTCAGCCAATGCAATGATCGGTGCGCCGATTTCGGGGAATAGTGAAACGCCGAGAATACCAATTCCCAGGAATAGGGCAAGGCGCAAAATGACAGCATAGAACGGCACCATCGGTTCTTTGCGGGCGTATAATGCGCGGACGGCGACCTCGTGAATGACGTAGCCCGTCAGCGTGGCGAGGTAGGCACGGGTGGTCCAAGTGATGAGTTGGGAGACGGTTTCGTCAAAGCCGAAGATGCCGCGCACAAGCGGGTTGATGCCTGCCGCCATGACCGCCGCAATTGGGAGGGTGAGGGCAATCAACACGCGCAAGGCACGCTCCACGGTGACGCCGAACTCCTTCCAATCCCGTTTTGCGGCGAGCTCGGAAAGGGTTGGTAAAAGAGCAGTGGCAATCGCAGTCCCTAATATGGTTTCGGGCACTTGCATGATCATCCAGCCATAGGTGAGCGAGGTTACCGCGCCGACTTGGTCAAGCCGTGAAGCGAGGTTGTCGCGTGCAATGAAGATGAGTTGAATACCTGCCATTGTGAAAAGACGCGGCGCCATCAACTTGACCGCTTCGATCAGACCCGTGTGACGGATGTCCAACGCGGGTGTCCAGCGGAAACCGAATTTGAACAGCATGGGCAGCTGCACCAACAAATGCATTGCCGCGCCGAGGATAACGCCATACACCAAGCCGTAAATTCCATAGATCGGCACCAGTACCAGCGCGCCAATAATATGACCGACATTGTACAGGCTGGGCGCGATGGCAGGCATGACGAAATGCTGGTTCGCCTGAAGCGATGCCATCACCAACCCACTGATGGAAAAGATCATTGTGGCGATCAAGTTCAGCCGCATTAACTCTGCCAGCAGTGTGCGCTGTTCGGCATCGAAGCCGGGCGCAATGCCGATCTCGGCATCTACGATCTGCTGTGCAAAGATGGCGACCAGCAGCGCGAAAATACCCGTCACCACGAAACCGAAATTCGCCACACGTGAGAACAAGTCCCATGCGGCGGCGCGGTCTTTGGTGGTCAGGTATTCCGTCAATAGCGGGATGAATGCCATCGCCAGCGCGCCACCGGAGATCAACGCGAACAACAGGTCGGGCAGGTTGTTTGCCGCGTTGAACGTATCCAACAGGTACACCCGGTCGCTGTAAATTCGTGAAACGATCATCGTTTCCACGAACGCCAGAACCTTGTTGATAAAAAAGAAGAAGGCAACGATTAGCGAGTTGCGCGCCAGCGGCGAAAGTTTATTCATTCAAATTCCTATAAAGTTATTCGGTTGAGTTTTGATTCAGTTCAATGCCTGGGAGTTTCTCTGCCAGTAAATGGGTTTTATGGATCAACGTAGGCAGGCATTGCGGGCAAATATATTGCGTTTCATTCTTGAAAGTCAGGTGCAGCAGCGGCACTTGTTCATCGGTGCGTTTGCAATTCAAACAAACTTTTGTTTCCGTCATTGTCTCTCCAATCGTAAACTTGTACTGAGCCTGCCGAAGTATCAGAACGTTCCTTTAAGCATGCCACCGTCCACACTGAGCATGACGCCCGTGATATAGGATGCGGCAGGGCTGACCAAAAACACCGCGGCATTGGCGAACTCTTCGGGCGTTGCCATCCTCCCAAACGGACTCTCCGCCGCCTGCCGCCGCGCCTCTTCCTCTACTGTGGAGTTGTTCGCTGTTGCCCGGGCTTTCATCAACTCCCCGACACGTTCTGTTTCCGTCCAGCCTGGCAGAATCGAGTTGACGCGAATGCCTTCCTTGCCCAATTCCAGCGCGAGTGACTTGGTCAACCCGATCGTCCCAGCGCGGACGCTGTTCGAGATCAGCAGATTGGGGATGGGTTGTTTTACTGCCAGCGAGGTGACTGTCAAAATGCTGGCAGAGTCAGACTTCCGCAAGTAGGGAAGCGCTGATTTTATCAAACGGACATGCGCCATTAGGCAGACGTCGATGCCTTTTTTCCAGGCTTCATCATCCAGCACGTCAATGGAGCCGGGCGGGGGTCCGCCTGCGTTGGTAATGAGGATGTCGAGCCCGCCAAAGGCTTCGGCGGTTTGCTGCACCAGTTTTTCAGGCACATCGGCAGCACTGACATTGCCAGCCAGCCCGATGATTTGTGAGCCTGTTTCGTTTTGCAATGTTTCAGCCCGCGCTTTGATCTTTGCCTCATCCCGTCCGTTGATGGCGACCTTGCAGCCTTCCTTTGCCAGCCCCAACGCGGCGGCATAACCCAATCCCTGCGAAGAACCAGTGACAAGCGCGCGTTTGATTTTGAGTCGTAAATCCATTGGTGTCTCCTCTTCGGTTAACAAGTTGACATGTTGAAAGGTTTGAACGTTAAAACCTTCAAACCTTTCAACTTTTAAACCATCTCGATTTTTGTGTCCCAGACATCCCCATCCGTCCAGTTGGATTCCACCCATTTTGCCACAGTTTGTAGCGCAGATTGTAAAAAGGCGGCATCATTCCCAACCATCGCGCAAACGATGACGGTTTCGTCCCATTTGTCGTGCAGATCCATCTCTGCCACAGAGACGTTGAACTCACGTCGCAAACGTGACATAAGCGGTTTGATCCGTCCGCGCTTGTCTTTGAGCGAGGCGCAAAGGGGGATTCTGAGATGAAGGGTGAGGGTTGCGAGCATGCCAGTATACGAATGCGACTCGTTATGGCTGTTCAAGTTGTATGCGCACATAATTCAAGGTCGTTGAATCCCAATCGGTTGCTCCGATAAGGTCAATGTAATTTGAAGGGTTTGATCCGTTTTGCTGGCTCGCAACTTGAAAAACATCCAGCGGTTCGTCCAGATTTAGTTTGATGGCTTTGGAATGTGTTCCATCCTGATATAGCTCGATCAGGCGATTTCCGACTCCGCCTGCGGTTTCATAGCCTGAAACGATGACGAACAAGCGGCCGTCCGGCAGGCTATGGAAGCGGGCGCGATTCGGGCGTATTCCTCTTGAGTCATATTCCATCAGGACAGTGCGTGAAATGACTTCACCGTCTTTGAGAACAGCATGCCATAAGGTTTGTGTATCTGCTACGTCAGGAAGAAAATCTTCAAGGCGGCTGTCTATGCTTTCTTCGATCCACAGAAAATGGGTTGTGCCATCTTCCGCCATCCAGACATCTTGATTTGAGATCTCGCCGTAGGGTTCTACGCTGGCTAGCAGCTTCCATACGGAGGGATTCTGGCTGGCGATGTCAGGTGTCCATGCGTAATATAACTGCCTGAAAACATAATGGAAATCCGTGCCGTAATCGAGCATATAGGCAACGTATTCATCGTTCGGTTCTTTCACATCGCTGACCGTCATGATATATGCCGAGCGATTTTGCAGGATCGTATTAGGGTAGGCGAGCCTGAGATTTGTTCCATCT
>VGOX01000189.1 GCA_016875755.1 Chloroflexota bacterium | reverse complement strand
GCCTTGAAACAATGACCGCACTCCGCCCGATTTGCCACGTATGGGAATGGGCGTTATGTAACTCAATTTATGCTGGTTCAGGACTTTGAAAACGGGCTTGGAACAAAAACCTTTATCCAAAAACACCCGTCGAATGCGGATTTTGAGCGTTTTCAGGCGTTTTATCAACCAGCGCACAATATCTGCCATCTCCTCACCGTATTCAATGAAGTGCAGCGCAACCACATAGCGCCGATCATCTCGCACAATCGAAACGGTGGCGTAACCATGAAAATGGGTCGTCCCAGATTTTGGCAGAGAACGCACAATTTCCTTTTTGTCTTCATAGGGCTTCCCATGATATGGGATCAGCGTCAGGTCAATCGCTATGTTGAAGTCTCGCTTACATTTCCAGATACTCGGATGTAATTGTTGGCGAAACATCCTGTTCAGCATCCTTTGCATTCCTATCCGATCTGGCAGGGCATCCACCAGCACCTCACGCAAGCGATTGCCAGATGGAGCGCGTTGCAATTCCTGACACGCTGATTCTATGCTCAGACGATGGATGTTGGCATAAGCCAGCGCGTAAATAATATCATCCGCTGTGATACGAGTGTTTTTCAAATCAAGCGGCAAGTTCTTGCGAACCACTTCCACAAAGGCGTTTAGGACTTGCTCGGAACGGATTGTTCGGGTAATCTTGCTTGTAGGTTTGGACATGGTTATCGGTTTCCTTGGTCGGAACCAAGTTAACCATGTTCAAGCCTTTTCGTGAACTACTGATTGTAATCGTTCAGATTGCTCTTATAATAAGCCAAATTTTCACAGAGAAGAAGCCCAAGGAGAATGCATGAGAAAGCCCACGTTTAAGCAACGCTTCCAATATTGGTTCGACAACTACATGTCCAAGGGACCGATCGCCATGATCGGCGGGCTTGCTGTTGTTTCGATTGTTATCATTCTGATCGCCGCCGCCATCATCAGCATTGGCGGAATAGCGACCGATGGTAATGATGTACCCAGTTTTGGCGAAGCGGCATGGATCAGCCTGATGCGCGCCATGGATGCGGGAAACGTCAGCGGCGACAGTGACATCAGCCTGCGTTTTGTTACATTCATTGTTACCCTTAGCGGCATTTTTATTCTATCCGCACTCATTGGTGTTTTGAGTAACGGACTCGAAAGCCGCATCGAACAACTCCGCAAGGGACGTTCGCTCATCCTTGAGAATGACCACACCCTCATTCTCGGCTGGACGCCGCAGATTTTCACCATCATCTCGGAAATCGTCACTGCCAACGAAAGTCGCAAGAGTGGAGCCGTCATCGTCGTATTGGCAGACCAGGACAAGGTCGAGATGGAAGATGCGATTCGTGAACGCATCCCTGAATGGAAGAATACCCGTATCATCTGCCGCTCTGGCAGCCCCATGGACATGACCGACCTGGAAATTGCCAGCCCGCACACCGCACGCTCCATCATCGTTCTTTCTGATGGCACTGACCCAGATACACACGTCATCAAGGCTGTGCTGGCAATTACGAACAATCCCAACCGCCACGAGAAACCGTACCACATCGTCACGCAGATCCGCGACCCGCAAAACATGGATGTGATCAAACTGCTCTCCGAAAACGACAACGTCCAACCCATCCTCACCACCGACCTGATTGCCCGCGTCGTTGCCCAAACTTCGCGCCAAAGCGGCTTATCCGTCGTCTACACCGAGTTGATGGATTTCGGCGGCGACGAAATTTACTTCAAGCGGGAACCCAACCTCTCTGGCAAGACCTTCGGCGAAGCCCTGCTTGCTTATGAAACCTCCACCCTCATGGGCATCCGCAAAGCGGACGGCTCGATCATGATGAACCCGCCCATGGATACCCGCATCCAATCAAGCGACGAGATCTTCGCCATCGCCGAAGACGATGACAAGATCAATCTCTCGAATCTCTCGCGCATCCCGCTTGAAGACAGCCTGATTTTAAAAAATGGAAAGACATCCAAGCCCAAGACAGAGCGCGGACTCATCCTCGGCTGGAACCGCTCCGGCGCCACCATCATCCGTGAATTGGATAACTACGTCGCCAAAGGCTCCGAGTTAATCGTCGTCTCGAACATCGACAATCTCGGCCAGCAGATCCAGGGTGCAGTGGGCAAACTCAAGAACCAAAAACTCAAGGTCATGGAAGGCGACATCCGCGACCGCGCACTGCTCAACAAACTCGAAGTCACAGAGTTCGACCATGTCATCGTGCTCGCCTACAGCCATCTCGACGTGCAGGAAGCGGACGCCATCACCCTTGTCACCCTGCTGCATTTGCGCGACATCGCCGAGAAGGACGAAACACCCTTCTCCATCATCAGTGAAATGCTCAACCTGCGCAACCGCGAACTCGCCGAAGCCGCCAAAGTGGACGACTTCATCGTCAGCGAACACCTCATCAGTCTCATGCTCGCACAGCTCTCCGAAAACCCTGCGCTTATGGATGTCTTCACCGACCTCTTTGACCCCGAAGGCGCGGAGGTCTATCTCAAACCCATTGGCGATTACGTTGCCACCGATCACCCCCTCAACTTCTACACCGTCACCGAAGCTGCGCGCCGTCGTGGTGAAACACCCATCGGCTACCGTTTGATGAGCGAAAGCCACAACGCCGAAAAAGCCTACGGCGTGCATACCAACCCCAACAAAGCAGAGAAGGTGATCTTCAAACCCGAAGATAAATTGATCGTGATCTCGGAAGGCTAAATTTTGTAGGGGCGACCGCAAGGGTCGCCCCTACAAAATTGCAACAATCTCCACCCCATTTTGAATCAACACATCCCGTAACAACTTCGCATTTTCCGCCGCGCGCGGATGGTCACCGTGCAGGCATAACGTATCCATCCCGCCCTTTTTGATTAAATTCAAAGCATGTTCTGCCACTTCTTCAGGAGATTCGATCAACGCCCCCGGAAGACTGCGGGACATCAACGACCCGTCGGCGTTATAACCTCTATCAGGGAAGCCCTCCGCCGCGACTCTGATTCCCACCTCCCGCCCCGCCTCAATCGACTTTGAGCCTGCCAGCCCAACCAAAATTAAATCCACGCTGGATTTTTTCACCGCCCGCGCAATCGCACTTGCCAATTCAATGTCCTTTGCCGCCTGGTTATACAACGCCCCATGCGGCTTGACGTGCGTCAACGTCACGTTTTCTTCTTTCGCGATCCCTGCCAAAATCTGAATCTGTTCAATAATCAATTTCTCCACTTCATCGTGCGAAGCGGACATCTCCTTACGCCCAAAATTCTCTCTATCATTCCAACTCGGGTGCGCGCCGACATTCACACCGAAGCGTTTCGCCAAACGAATCGTCTCACGCATGATCTTCTCATCACCTGCATGAAATCCACAAGCGATATTGGCAGATGTGATGTAGGGCATGACTGCTTCGTCATTGCCAATCCCTTCGCCAAGGTCGCAGTTGAGGTCAATTTTCATGATGAATTCCTTTAGGACGATAGACCATGGAAGTACGTCTATGGTCTATCGTCTGCTGTCCATTGTCCGCTTTTGCGCTTCTTCCACCGTGGTCTCGCGAAAGCGGATTTTACTCACACCTGCTTCACATTGCGCCAGCAAAGGCAAATCTGCGCGGGTGACATTTGCTATCTTGGGGTAACCGCCTGCGGTGGGAGCATCTGCCATCATGACGATGGGCTGTTCATCAGCAGGGATCTGGATGCTGCCCATCGTCATCCCTTCGGAGATGAGTTCTTTGGAGATGGCTTTCTCAATAGGCGAACCCTGCAAACGATACCCCATGCGGTCAAAAGAAGGACTGAGAGTGTATTCGCTTTCGTAAAACGTGCGGATGCCTTCGGGCGTGAACCAGTCCGCTTGGGGAGCAGGGATGACCTCGATGATTGGAGTTTGGCTGTAGGGCATGAATTTATCTACAGGGAAATCACGGGCAGCAAGTTTGATCAGGTCTTTGGGGGAAGCAAAGGAGTTGAGAACGTCACCAGTTTTGAGCGCAGAGCCGATGCCACCGCGCAGGTAGGTTGAACGGGAGTTCATGATGACAGGTGAATCAAATCCGCCAGCGATGGCGATATATGCCCAATTGCCGCCACTCGTTTTCTTCACCCGCACCGTCCACCCAGCGCGGACGTAGAAAGTCGTCCAAAGCGGGAATGTCCACACGTAGTTTTCGACTTCGTAGCCAGCACCGGTGACAGCGATGGTTGTGTTGCGTAAGGCACGAAACGTGATTTCACCGAGTCCAAGTTCGATGACAGCCGAGTTGGGAGAATTATCCAGCAAAGAGTTGGCGGCTTGATAAGCGAACCAATCCATGGGGCCTGAAGTTGGGACGCCAAATTTATTCCATCCGCGCCTGCCGGAGTCTTGGAGAGTGGCGATGCCGGAGAGGTCGGTGACCTCTAGGACCATGGACGATGGACCATAGACCATGGATGAAGTCGTGTTTTCGATGGTCAATCGTCTATCGTCCATGGTCAGGTATGAATTTCACAATGTCACCGGGCGCAAATAAAAACGGACTTTCGCTCATTGGGTCGAACAACTTGAGCGGAGTGTGGCCGAGGATGTGCCAGCCGCCGGGCGAGTCGACGGGGTAGATGCCTGTTTGAGAACCAGCAATGGCAACGGAGCCCGCGGGCACGCGCGTCCGCGGGCTGGATAGCCGGGGCATATTTAGCTTTTCGTCCAGGATGCCCATGTAGGGGAAGCCGGGCGTGAAGCCCATCATGTAGACGGTGTATTCGCGCTCGCTGTGCAGGCGAATCAACTCGGAGGGAGATAAAGCCAGGGTGGTGGCAACAGCCTCAAGATCTGGTCCCGAAGCGCCGCCGTAGAGGACTGGAATCTCCAAGCGGTGTGAAGGTCTGTGAGTCGACTCATCGAAAAGGGAGAGTTTCTCATTGATGAGGTTTGCGATTTCAGTATAAGTTGTGGTGAGTGGGTCGTAGTGGACGAGGACGGTGCAGTAGGCGGGGACGGTTTCGGTGATAGCGGGGATGGTTTGCAAAAGCGCGTCAAGGGCGTGGACACGTTGATTGAGCCTAGGATCAATTTCGTCGCCGAGTTGGATGAGGATGGATGAGTCGCCGAGCGGCTTGAGCATGTCAGCGCGTAAAGATGGAAATGGACTCGATGTGATAGGTCTGCGGGAAGAGGTCGAAGGGCGTGACGTGTTGAAGGGTGTAGCCACCTTTGATGAGTCGTGCCGCGTCGCGTGCGAGGGTGGATGGGTCGCAGGAGACGTAGGCGATGACGTGTGGGTTTATCTGGAGAATTGCATCGAGAGCGAATTTATCGATGCCAGCGCGGGGCGGATCAACGATCATGTGAATGGGTTCGGTCAGTTGTGGCGCAAGAGCAGGCAGTATTTCTTCGGCGG
>VGOX01000188.1 GCA_016875755.1 Chloroflexota bacterium | reverse complement strand
AAAGGCGCTTGCTGCACCGGCAAGCCGCTACGGTATAATCCCAAACACCGTCCGGGAAAACTACACCTTAACTATTCGTCCTTTTTGTCCCACTAGTTCTGACACGGGACACCATTGATGGACAACCGGTACAGGATTCCCAGTCGATCCGCGATATTTTATCAAGTCGTTTTCCCGGTGAGACCATCACCGTCACGGTGCGCTCCATCGAGGGTATTGAACGTGATATCAGCCTGATTCTTAACATGTTCCCGGAGTCGGGGCGGTTGGTGTACTTTATCGTCCCATCCATTTTGGGAGCGATCTTCCTTTTTGTCAGCATCTGGATTTTTGGCTTCCGCCGCTCTGAACCAGCAGGGCGTGCTTTCTCGCTTTTCACATCCTCGCTGGCGATCATCACCGGCGCATACTTCAACCTGATCACCACCCATGAATTCACCGTCATGTGGACGTTTGCCTGTGGTCTGGCAGGCGGGGCATTGATCAACCTTGCATTCGTTTTCCCTGTTGAACCGCGCATTATCATTGCCCGACCCTACCTGCGTTGGACCGGGGTTGCGATCGGTCTGCTTCTGGCGGGCTATGCCACAACAACTCTGTTCAATTTTGAAAGACCCACTGTTTACATCGAAAGATGGCAGGTCATGTATGGCTTCATCGCATTGGGAATCATTTTCTATATGCTTTCGAATGTGTACCATGCTTTGTATGCACAATCCCCGGTGGTCAAAACCCAGGTGCGAACGATTCTGATCGGTACGTTGCTGGCCTTTATCCCGGTGGGGAGTTGGCTTGGCATTATTTTTCTCCGCCCGATCAATTTTTCGCCGTATCTTTTCCTCCCGTTGGTTTTGTTCCCTCTGTCCATTGGCTACACTATTTTACGTTTCCGCTTCCTGCGGACGGATGACTTGGTTAAACGCGGCGCAACCTACCTGCTTTTGACCGCTCTTGTGATGCTTGGGTATGCAGTGATAGCGGCTGCGGTAGGCTTGCTTTTCAATGCCGCACTGCCTGCCAACAACCCCTATCTGGTGGGCGGAGCGATCTTCCTCATCGCCGTCCTGTTGGAGCCGCTCCGCACACGCCTGCAAGCTACAGTGGACTCAGTCTTTTTCCGGGGCTCGCGCATTTTTGAAGAGCAATTGGAAAGTTTCTCTCATAAACTTACCACCGCATTGGATCTCAACACCATGGGCATTATCATGCGCGACCAGATCGCCTCGACCCTGACCCCGAGCAGGATCCACATCTATACCTACGACTCCCTCAATGATTTATTCTCTGCCCTGCCCGGCGATGATGCGCGCCCCACAAGCGACATCCGCTTTTCAGCGACAAGCCCGCTGGCACGCTATTTTGAAGCGGAGCGTCTCCCTCTGTATTTGGATAACCCCGCTTCTTTACCAGATGCGCTTCAAACCGAGCAATCCCGTCTGGCATTGCTCGGCTCTCGTCTCTTCATAGCTTTGCCGGGCAAGGAACGTCCCAATGGCTGGCTGGCGCTTGGTCCGCGTCTGACGGGGCAGGCGTATGCCCCGCGTGATTTGCGCTTCCTTGAGAATATCTGCGATCAGGCATCGGTCGCCATTGACCGCGTGCAGACGGTCGCCAACCTCGAGCGGCGGATTCAGGAAATGAACGCGCTTACCCGTGTGTCGCAGGGTGTGAACGTCACCCCGGATTTCGATGACATTCTCGAATTGATCTTTGCCCAAACTGCGTTGATCATTCCCACCTCGCATTTCCACATCACGTTATATCGCGAGGAAAGCGACTACTATTACTACGGCTTCTGTCTTGAGAATAATGACCGTCTGTCTGAGCGTGAGAATCTGCCATTTTCAGCAGGGACAGGCTTGGCACCGGAAGTGATCCGCAAGGGGCGTCCCATCATGACGCAGGATTACGTCCGTGAATGTCAGACGCGCGGAGTTGTCCCCGCTTTTGAAAATGTCTTTGCATGGATGGGTGTGCCGCTGAATGCAGGCGCGGTGTCTATTGGAACGCTCAGTGTTGGCAGCCGCGATGGCTCCACCGTGTATACAAATGGACAGTTGAATCTTTTGCAGGCAATTGCCGACCAAACTGCCGGTGCCATTGTGAAATCGCGTTTGTTGAAAGAGTCGCAGCAACGCACGCATCAACTTTCCTCGTTGAATGAAATTACACGCCAGTTGACCTCTACACTGGAGCTCAACCCGCTATTGCAGAATATTCTTGAAAACGCTGTGGGCATTTTGAATTGTGAAGCGGGGAGTCTGTTCCTGCTTGATGAACAGACGGATGAACTGGTCTTCAAAGTAACGGTTGGGCCTGTGGCTACCAACCTTGTGGGGCAGAGGCTGCCTTCGAATACTGGCATCATCGGGCGCGCGATCCAATCTCATGGGCCTGTGATCGAGAATGAAGACCAGGCTTCAACAAAACGATTTAAGGGCGTCGACCAGCAAACGGGGTTTGTCAGCCGCTCCTTAATGGCTGTGCCGTTGCAGGTGAAAGATCGCGTGATCGGTGTGATCGAAGTGATCAACCGTCGGGATGGTCTGCCTTTCGTTCAGGATGACCAAACCCTGCTGACTGCATTTGCAGGTCAGGCGGCGGTTGCGATCGAAAATGCCCGCCTCTATACATTGACCGATCAAGAGTTGGCAGTTCGCGTGGAAGAACTTTCCGTCATGCAGCGCATCGACCGTGAACTCAACGCCAGCCTTGAAATGGACCGTGCCATGCGCATCACGCTGGATTGGGCGCTGCGCCAATCCTCGGCAGATGCGGGGTTGATCGGCATGTTGGAAGAGGACAAGTTGCGGGTCATGTCGCAGCAGGGCTTTGATGAAAAGATGGAGAAATTGCAGGATGACCTGCTGCCGATCGAATTGAAAGCCATGGCTGAAGTGGTGGAGACAGGCTTGCCTCGTCAGGCATCGGTGGATGGGTCGGATAAGAAATTACTGTCCGTTTCGCATACACAGATGATCATTCCCATTCGCCGTGAAACGACTGTGATCGGTTTGTTATATCTTGAGAGCCTGAATGATTCGTAAGTGGATATCGAATTCCTTACCCGCTTAACCGACCATGCAGCCATTGCGATTTCGAATGCCCAGTTGTATGGCGAGGTTCAGCGCGCGAATGTTGCCAAGAGTGATTTCGTCTCCTTTGTGGCGCATGAGCTTAAGAACCCAATGACCTCCATTAAAGGATATACCGAATTGTTGGCTGGCGGCGCGGTGGGACAGGTAAATGAAATGCAGGCGAACTTCCTGCAAACCATCAAATCGAATGTCGAGCGCATGTCCACTCTCGTTTCGGATTTGAACGATAACTCCAAGATCGAAGCGGGACGTTTGCGCCTGGAATATAAAGCCACCAACGCGGCCGATTTGGTGGATGAGATCATCCGCACCTTTACCCGCCAGCTTGAAGATAAAAAGCAGACCCTCGAACTTGTCATCCCTGAAAAATTATCGCTTATGTGGGCAGACCGTACCCGCGTGGGTCAGGTGTTGACCAATCTGGTCAGCAACGCGCACAAGTACACCCCAGAGGGCGGCATGGTTCAGGTCGGTGTGGCTGAAAGCCAAAACCAATGGGATGCCGAAGGCGCGCCGCGAGTAATTCATTTGTGGGTCAAAGACAGCGGCATTGGTATGACCCTTGAAGATCAGCAGAAAATATTCCAGAAATTCTTCCGCTCTGATGACCCGAAAGCAAGGGAAGTGCCCGGTACAGGGCTTGGTCTGAACATTACCCGCAGCCTGGTCGAAATGCAGGGCGGAAAGATCTGGTTCGAAAGCGAATACCGTCATGGCACCACGTTCCATTTCACAATCCCTGTGGCAGAAGAGTAGCGAGGCGAGATGACAATGATCGGATCTGTAGGGGTTGCACAGGCGCTCGATGGACGTGAAGCGGGTTTGCAAGCAGCACATCAGGCATTGAACCGGCTCGGTGCCAATGCGCCGGGTTTGGCGGTTGTGATCGCCTCCCATCAATACCATCCGCGCGAAGTCTTGAACGGTGTATCCAGCCTGCTCGGTGATTCGCCGATGATCGGCTTTAGTTCACCAGCCACACTTACCAACAAGGGACATCACCCGCACTCTGTAGCCGTAGCCTTGCTGAGCGGAGATTTCCAATCCGATACGCTTTGGCTGCCGGGCTATTCCCAGTCTGGACGTGAAACAGCTGCCAAGATCATGCAGCATGCCTCAGCGCGGGTGGAGCGTCAGTCCATGCTTTTTTTGCAGACGGCTTCAATGGAGATGCCGAGCAGTTCTGCAATTCCGCCTCATCTGAATTGAATGTAGTGGGCGGGCTTTCCAGCGGAGATTTGCATACTGGAAACAACTATCAAATGGCGGGTAGTCAAACAGGTTCGGGCGGGTTGGCGGCGGCATTTTTGCGCGGCAATCTCAAAGTGGGTGTGGGCTATGACCATGGTTGGGACCCCGTTGGCAGTCAATTCCGTGTGACGCGCTCTCGCGGCTTTTGGCTCCGCACATTGAACGGACGTCCCGCCTCCGAAACCTATGCAGGTCTGTTCGGTTACCCCGCACGCGACTGGGCATTTCCGCCCCTCAACTATCTTGCCCGCTTATATCCCTTGGGCATGGAGCAGGGTGAGAATTTGGTTGTCCGCTCACCAATTCGAGTGGAAGCAGATGGCAGTTTCCGTATGAACGCCATTGTCCGTGACGGTATTGATACCTATCTTTTGGTGGGCAGCCGCGCCGCCTGTGAACGCGCAGCACGAAATGCCGCCCAACAAGCCCTGTTACAACTTGGCAGTGCCAAACCTGCTCTCGCGCTTGTGATCGTGGATATTGCCTGGCAAATGCTGCTCAAGGCGCACCCCGGCGTCGAAATTACTGCCATTCAGGAAATCCTCGGTACGAACGTTCCAATTGCCGGTGGTTACACCCTTGGGCAGGTCACCACTGACAGTGGAACCCCAAAATTCCTCAATCAGCACATGGTCGTCGTCGTTTTTGGCGAAGAAGAGACCGAATAAGGCAATTTCCCCGACATTTTCAGTTACTTTGCAATTCGGTTAACCCAGCCTGCCATAAGTTATTGTATACTGACTTGCAGCGCGAGGTCGGGTATGGCTGATAAAAAACCCCCTTCAAAAAAAGCAAAAAAAATAAAAAATCCGAGCTCGAAATTTGAGCAGGAGACGAGAGCATTGCTGTCGGCGGATCGGTGACGGATAGCGCCATCATCCACGGGCAGACCATCGTCCTTGCAGACCGCTTCTGGCGTGACCTGACACCTGCCCTGCCTGCCGAGACACTTAAACAGGCCACTGCGGCATATCTCGGTTATCTCACAGACCGTCACTACTACCTCAGCCTTAAAGGTATGGGGGTCTCAGACCGCGTCTCCCTGCGGA
>VGOX01000187.1 GCA_016875755.1 Chloroflexota bacterium | reverse complement strand
GAGTGCGGCGGGGGCTAGCCCCCGCCGCACTCCCAGCATCCCATCCCATGGGCATTTCTAATTGTCGCCATGTCCATTTCTAATTGTCGTTGACAGCGTGGCTTTGGGCGTAGGCGACTCAAGGAAAAAAACAAAGGTGGGAGTAGCCGTTTCAGTGGGCGTAAGGGTCGGTGTTGGTGTATCGGTTGGAGCGATCGTGGGCGGCGCAGCAAGGGCTGTTTGGGTATTGGCAGCGGCGGCGGTTTCCACAATGGCTGTGAGCGGAGAATTCGGGTCAAATGTGGGAATGGGTTGCGGCGCAGGCGCAAAGACCGGCGCACATGCAAGCATAAGCGCCATGATCACACCTGTGGTTAGAGTCCTGTACCTGCGCTGGATCATTCCATCAACCTCTATTTGACGTTAATGGCTGTATAAGGATAGCACATAGGACCGTCAACCACCCAAGTCATCACATGGAAACCTTTTTTGTCCGGGGCAGTTGCATCAAGGACAATGGTATAAGATTCGTTCGGAGCCAGGGCAACGGGAATCTCAACTCGATTGGCACCAGCCATGGAAGGTCCGCTGTAATACTTCACGTCCACACCTGCGGGCCACGCTTTGGTACCAATATTGACGATCGTCCACTTGATATCGAAATCTGCATTCTTGTTGAATTCGGTGTTATCAAACGGTCGGCGATTGATGATATTGCAGGCGTAGTCAGGCTGTTTATAGGGCTGCCTGGTAGCGGCCGGGGTGTTGGTGGGAACAAGAGTCGGGAGGTCGAACGGGGTAGCGGTGGGTTCGAGAGTCGCCTCTTCCGTAGCTGGGGCAGGTTCATCCGCTTCGGCAGTGGGCGAAGCGAGTGCTTGCTGAGCTGCCACAGTTTGCGCCACAGCCGTATTCACCATTGGCTGCACATCCGCCGGGGCTTGCTGTGCCGGCAAACAAGCTGCCAAAAGGAATACAAGCGCGAGCAAAATCATTGTCTTTTTAATCATAGCATTCTCCTTTTACGATGTCAGGCGGGACGGGTTTTTGAAACCCGTCCTGCCTTCATATACCTCTACCTTACTCTGAATCGCCAGAACCGATTCCAAGCGGTTTCCACTTATTTTCGTCTTTCAGGCGATGCTGGATGCCGTCACGGTTGTGGAGTTCATCGAAACCTTCCGGCTTGATGAACATCTGCTCGCCGTCCAGCAGACCTGTGAGACCAGTCTGCCCGGGCTCGGGGCGTTTCAGTCCTTTGAACTTCGCCGCATCCGATGGGATGTAGTCGGTGGGTTCTTCGTATGTGGTGATGTAGCCTTCGTAATTGCGGAGCAACACCTTATGGTCTGACATGCTCAACAGGTAATTCGGCGTGAGCGGAATCTTCCCGCCGCCGCCCGGTGCATCCACAATGAATTGGGGCACGGCGTACCCGGAAGTATGTCCGCGCAGACCTTCCATGATCTCGATGCCCTTGGCAACCGGGGTGCGGAAATGTCCCGCACCTTCCACAAGGTCACATTGATACAGGTAATACGGGCGCACACGGATGCGGACGAGGTCATGCACCAACTGACGTTGGATGTGGACGTTGTCGTTCACGCCTGCCAACAACACCGATTGATTGCCAAGCGGAATGCCTGCACGGGTAAGACGGTCACAGGCTTCGGCGAGTTCCTTGCTGATCTCGTTCGAGTGGTTGACGTGTATGTTCAGCCACAGCGGGTGAAACTTTGCCAGCATATCCACCAATTCCTGGGTGACGCGCATCGGCATGAAGACCGGCACGCGCGAACCAATGCGAATGATCTCGATATGCGGAATTTCGCGCAAGCGCGAAAGTAGTTCTTCGAGAATTTTCGGCGCAAGCACCAGCGGGTCGCCGCCGGAGAGTAGCACGTCACGGACTTGCGGTGTGCGCTTGAGATACTCGATCTGCATTTCGAATTCTTCACGCTTGAAGGTCTGTCCCGGGTCACCGACGATGCGCGAACGGGTGCAGTAACGGCAATACGAAGCGCATTGGGTCGTTACCAGCATGAGCACTCTGTCAGGATACCGGTGAACAAGCCCAGGTACGGGAGAGTGGCGATCTTCCGCCAGCGAATCTTCCATCATGGCTGTGAAGGCTTGCATCTCCTCCGCACGCGGAATGATCTGCAAACGGGTCGGGTCGTTGGGGTCTTCGGGGTCGATCAGGGAAATGAAGTAGGGCGTCACATCCACACGGAAGATGCCCTGCGTTTGAAGCGCCTTGCGTTCGCTGTCGCTGAGCGGCAGCACTTTTTCGATGTCTTCTGCGGTGTTCAGGCGGTTGGAAAGCTGCCAGCGCCAGTCATTCCATTTTTCGTCAGGCACATCCTTGTAGATGGCGGCTCGCTTTGATACGAATTCGGTTTTCATGGTTCCTCCAAAGTTTTAAGAATAGGTTGAATAAAACGACAAAAAATCGCTTAAATGGGAGGGTCGTGGTCGGGACGAAAGAATCCGGCGTACATAAGTTCCATGAATTTGATTGTAAAAGCAAACGGAAGGCGGGTCAATGTCACTTCTTTTCGAGTGTACAATTGGCATAAAAGGATTGAAATCATGACTGTTGAAGGCACACACGGCTATTGGGGCGACCTGCACCGCCCCGACCTTTCTCCGGAAGAGACCGATTTCACCATCTTCGGCGTCCCATTTGACGGGCTTGCCAGCGCGCGGAAGGGAGCGGCGCTTGCGCCAGAACGACTGCGTTATTGGTCGCGTCATTTAACTCCCTTCAGCGAGGACAGAACCCGCCTCAAAAACTTGACCATAGCTGATCTCGGTGACATTGACATTCGCCACCCTGAAACAGATTTCAACCTCATCCTCAAACGCGTGGCAACCCTGCCAAACATCCCCATCATCCTTGGCGGAGATCACTCTGTGACCATCCCCATTTTGCAGGGGCAGCGTGAACGCTACAAAGACCAGCGCCTCGGCGTATTGTGGATCGATGCCCACCCCGACCTGTGTGACGAGTTCGATGGCTCGCGCATCTCGCACGCCAACACCATGCGCCGCGCATTGGATTTCGGCATCGAACCGCACGATATTTGCATGGTCGGCTTGCGCTCATGGGAGGAGCAGGAAATTGACCTGATCGAGAACGGCGGCATCCACGTCTACACTGCTGCCGATGTGGCAGACCGCGGTATGCGCAAGATCGCCGATAGCGTGTACAACATCCTCAACGACTGCGATGCCGTCCACATCTCGCTCGATATTGACTGTCTCGATCCATCCGTTGCGCCGGGCACGGGTATCCCCGAATTCGGCGGGCTGACCTCACGCGATGTGTTGACTCTCATCAAAGGTACGCAGGGGCTTTCGCTCGTCGGTTTAGATGTGGTGGAGATCGCCCCGCCGCTTGACCCCTCTGAAGCCACTGTATTTGCAGGCTTGAAGATCATCATGGAATATATTGCAGTGATCGCACGCATGAAACAGAATGCAGGTTAATGGAATGAAATCGGAAGACCTACAAATAATTCACAATCCCGCAGAGAATCGCTTTGAAGTCTGGATCGATGGATTGCTCTCGAAACTCGATTACATCGAAGATGAAACCTCCATCGTCATGACGCATGTCGGTGTTCACCCGCAGCATCGCGGCAGCGGAGTAGCGGGAAAAATCACACAAGTTGCATTGGAATACGCAAAGGAAAAGAACCTGCGCGTGATGCCGATGTGTTCGTATGTTGCGGCATATATTCGCAGAAATCCGCACTATATTGAATTGACAAAACAACACGGGAATTAAGGATCAATCAGCGGGTCGTATCCTTATATATTTACTTCGACCAGATGACTTGGTTGCTGCCTGTAAGCAGAGCTTCCATTTCAATGGTGGCGGATTCTTCGCTGAAATCGCCAGTGGTTATCGCCAGCAAAGACGGGGCGGATTCACGGGCGAGAATGGGGTCGGTCTGGTTGAGCAGCAGATGATGCAAGGGCGTGTGCGGCAGCATCATGCCAGCCGCAGCAATGGGGAAAATCTCCATGCGTTTTTTGTCGAGCAAGACGATAGGCTTCTCGCGGCTGGACAAAAGGTCTTTTTCCTGGCTACTGATGATGCAATTCTTTTCAATGACCGTAAGGTCGGATGCCATGATCACGAACGGTTTCTCTGCACGGTTCCTGTGTTGATGGAGTTGTTCCACTGCCATTGGGTTGTATGCATCGCATACGAGATGAAATCCGCTGAGATTATTAACAGCAACGATCCCACCCTCGCGAAGCAATCGTCTGGTGCGCAAGATGGCGGAGAGGCGATACTCGATGGTGGAAATGTTGGAGTGACTCGCCCGCAGCGTAACGAATGGTCCGCATTTGGAGCAAGCCACAGTTTGAGAATGGAAGCGTCGGTCCTGTAGATCTTCATATTCAGCGCGGCAGTCGTCACAGGAAATATCCCCGTTTATGGTGAAGCGTGGCCCACAACTGGTGCAACTGATAAAGGGATAGAGATAACGACGGTTGTGCGGGTCGAACAGTTCGCGCTCACATTCGGGGCAGATGGCGGCCTCGAAAGAAGCTTGAATATTCAAGATTGGAGAAGCAATGCTGGATGGTTCAGCCCACGAGTTAATCGAAGCACCCCGCACCAATGGCGGGGTCTCTGTTTGAAGGTTGTGGGTTAGCGATAGTTCATGCATCACCTTAAACTTACCCCCTCGCCCGCCTCAATCCAAGATGGATAAAGTCACCCCTGCGGCTGATATTCTTCTTCCCGCTTTATGACTTGTCTGAGCAAATCAATGACAATCCGGGCGGCAAAGGGAACTGCATCCGCAACGGTTTGCGAGAGTTCCTCGCTGAAATCATAGACCCGCTTTGTAGAAATGCCAACAACCTCCACATCTTCCGGCAAGTCTGCACCCATCGACCTGCCCAACTCGATCGCATGTTGCAGCGAGGTATCATGCGCGCTGGCAGTGTGATACGCCGAATAATTTGGCAGGTCGCTCAACTTCAAGATCAGAATCGAGCCCGGGTCGTCATCCGCTTTGAAAGAATCGACCAGAATCGCGCGGTGATAACCGATCATATGCTCCATCAGCCCCAACCCGCCCAGCGAAAGACAAGTTACATCCACTACATTCCCCTCTCTTTTTGGAAGTAGGGATGAGGCTAGTTGTTGTTTCACCTCCTCAGCGACCTTCCAACCTACACCATCATCGCCAAGGATTGGATTCCCGAGCCCGATCACGATCGTTTTCATGGGATAGCTCCGCTTCTTTCTTAAAGTGGAACTTGATTCTGTTTAACTTTAGTTTCCGCTAACATAAAGTAGGGGAAGGAGTTGAAGGAGGGATTTTAGCTAATCGCGCCAGGTGACCAGCGGGTAAATGTGAAGTTGCTGAATTCTTTTTTCGAAGTCGTCGAGAAAGATT
>VGOX01000186.1 GCA_016875755.1 Chloroflexota bacterium | reverse complement strand
ATGTTGGCTTGCATTCGTGGTACAGATACGGATACCGGTTTGAAGGTGGACGCCTTCCTGGTCGAAAAGGTCTACAAGAAAGGTATCAAAGTCGCCAAAGAAATCATGCAAACTTTGCTCATCGAATGGCATTCCACTTGCCCACGCTGGAATTACACTATCAAGCCACGACAAACTCCAAATCTTTGTTTGTAAAGTGCGGAGTTATTCTTTTACAAGCCCTTAGAAAGAGTTTCAAAATGCTTTCCATCCTGCTGGTGATGGCATTGACCTTCACCAGTTTCGGATCCGCCTTTGCAGATGACGGGGGGCCACTTTTCCCTGAAACCCCTGCCCCCACCGCCGAAACCGGCGAGATGACCAACGAAACACCTTCATTATGGTTTGTTGAACTTTCAAGTGCCCCATCAGCAGATGGCACGAACAAAGCCACCATCAATAATGAACAAAAAGCAATCCGCAGCAATGCAAAAAAAGCCGGTCTGGTTTATACAGAGCGATTTGCGTTTAATACGCTTTGGAATGGTTTGTCCATTCAGGTGAATGCATCCCAACTCGGCACGTTGTCGCGCATCCCTGGCGTGAAAGCCATTTATCCAGTTGAGACGATCCACATTCCTGAAACCTCTGCGGCAGCCAACCCTGAAATGGCCACTGCCCTCGCCATGACCGGTGCAGATACAGCACAGAGCGAGCTTGGCTATACTGGTGCAGGCATCAAGGTCGCCGTGATGGATACGGGTATCGATTATGACCATCCCGATCTTGGCGGTTGTTTTGGACCCGGCTGTCGTGTGGCGTATGGCTATGACTTTGTCGGCGATGCATTCAATGCTGACCCAAGTTCCGCCTCCTATAATCCCATTGCAATCCCTGACAACCTCCCTGATGACTGCAACGGCCATGGTTCGCATGTGGCTGGCATCGTCGGCGCGAACGGCATGGTTGTTGGTGTTGCACCAGAAGTGACCTTCGGCGCATATCGAGTCTTCGGTTGCGAAGGCTCCACCACCTCCGACATCATGATCGCAGCCATGGAACGCGCACTCGCGGATGATATGGATGTGCTCAACATGTCCATCGGTTCCTCCTTCCAATGGCCCCAATACCCCACTGCACAGGTTGCCTCCCGCCTCGTGAACAAGGGTATGGTCGTAGTTGCCTCCATTGGTAACAGCGGCGCAAACGGACTTTACGCTGCCGGCGCCCCCGGGCTTGGTGACAAGGTCATCGGCGTGGCTTCATTTGACAATACCCACGTTGCGCTCAACACCTTTACCATTTCCCCGGATAACGCCTCCATTGGTTACGCACCTGCCACGGGTGCTCCGCTTCCGCCCACCAGCGGAACATATCCCATGGCACGCACCGGAACAACCACCACAGCCAATGATGCCTGTAATCCGATTGCCCCCGATAGTTTGACCGGCATGGTTGTTCTCATCCGCCGCGGCACTTGTTCTTTCTATCAAAAAGCCTACAATGCCCAGCAGGCTGGAGCCGCCGCCGTAGTGTTGTACAACAACTCTGCAGGCCGCTTCTCACCGACTGTCGCTGGCACCCCCGCCATTACGATCCCTGTTGTGGCAATTTCAGATACCGAAGGCGCACTGATCAACAACCGCCTCGCCTCTGGTGCTGTGGATATGACCTGGACCGAAAATTTCGGCACCTTCATCAACCCCACCGGCGGACTGATCTCTTCCTTCAGTTCCTATGGGCTCTCCCCCGACCTGGCTCTCAAGCCTGATATCGGCGCACCCGGTGGTTTGATCCTCTCCACCTACCCGCTTGAAAACGGCGGCTATGCCACCATCAGCGGAACCTCCATGGCTTCTCCGCATGTGGCTGGTGCGGCAGCCCTGCTTCTGCAGGCTCGTCCCAATACCCCCGCACAGGCAGTGCGCGGCATCCTGCAAAACAGTGCGGATCCGAAGAATTGGTGGGGCAGCCCCGGACTCGGCTTCCTTGATAACGTCCACCGCCAAGGCGCTGGCATGCTCGATATTGACGATGCGATTCTGAGCACCACAACTGTCTCGCCCGCCAAGATCGCTACGGGCGAGGGCGAAGCGGGTCCGTACTTCCAGACTCTGACCATCGAGAATAACGGCGTATCCGATGTGACGTATGACCTGTCCTTCGTCAATGCCATCTCCACCGGCGCGAATACCTTCACCGTAGGGTTCAACCTGTCCAACGCCAGTGTCGCCTTCAGCGCAGCGAGTGTCACCGTTCCGGCGGGCGGCTCCGCTTCAGTGAGCGCCACCATCACCCCGGCTACAGCCCCGGTCGGCGGACAATACGGTGGATATATCGTCTTCACCCCGCAAGGCGGCGGACAGGTCTACCGCGTTCCGTTTGCCGGTTTCATCGGTGACTACCAGTCCAAACAGGTTCTCACCTCTGGCGGCTTTGGCTTCCCAGTCCTTGGCTGGTCGCCTGACGGTGTCAACTTCGGCTTCGCCGGCGCAGGGGATGTCTTCACCATGCAAGGCTTCGACATTCCGTTCCTCCTCGTCCACCTTGATCACCAATCCCGCCTCTTCCGCGTGGAAATCTTCGCGCAGAACGGCAGGAACTGGCATCGCGCCTACAACGAGGAATACATGCCGCGCAATAGCACCAGCACCGGCTTCTTCGCCTTCCCGTTCGATGGTTACACCGTGAACGGTAACAAGGTCAACATGGTGCCCGATGGCACGTACTACGCCAAGATCTCGGTCTTGAAAGCGAACGGCGACGCCAGCAACCCAGCCCACTGGGAAACCTGGTCTTCCCCCATGTTCGTGATCGACCGTCCGTAATTCCGTTACGTTCCAAATCTCAAGAAAACAGACCTCCCGTTTGGGAGGTCTGTCCTTTTTATGCTGGTTTCACAACACTGAATTTATCTTTGCCGATTTTGTAATTACCGCTGTGCTTCAGCACCTGCTCCACAAACTCGGAAGGTACATCCACGAACGAGACTTTCTCCTCGATGCGGATCTTGCCGATCACCGAGCCTGTGATCTTGGCATGGAAGGCGATCTGCCCCACAATGTCATTCGGGCGGATGCCATGCTCCTTACCTTTATTAACCTTCAACCGCACCATGCCCTGCTCGTGAGAATCGCGTCCCTTTACCCGCTGCTTGCCAGCCCGCCCCGACTCTTCCTTACGCCCGATCGGTTCCCGCTTCGCGCCGCTGCGTGAGGAGAAATCGCGTTCGCGTTTCTCGAACTTCACTTCGGCAATTTCAGCAATAGGACGCTGTTTTTCATCGGCGCGGGAGATCTTGATGGCGGCGGCGGCGATATTCATCACATCATGCCCGCCATCGATCAATTCCTGCACGATCTCCAACTCGCGCTTGTAACGTCCACGCCCGAGCCAGACTTTGAGCTTTTCGACCAACTGTGTCTCACGGTGACTGGTAATATCTTCCGTGGTGGGCAGTTTCATTTCTTTGACGGTCTGCTTGGTGAGGGCTTCCACCTCACGCAGGCGGCGTTTTTCTTTGGGTGAAAGCAAGGTAATGGCGATACCAGTCTTGCCAGCGCGCCCTGTGCGCCCAATGCGATGGACATACACTTCGGCGTCATCAGGCAGGTGATAGTTGAAGACATGCGAGATATCGTCAATATCCAAACCGCGGGCTGCCACATCGGTGGCGACAAGCACCTTCAACTGATTGGCGCGGAAACGTCCCAGCACCCGTTCGCGGGCGTTCTGGTCCAAGTTACCATGAATGGCTTCAGCGGGGATGCCGCGCACGACGAGTTCGTTTGCCAGGGAACTGGTTTCGGCGCGGGTGCGGGCAAAGATCAACGCGCTGTGGATGGGTTCGATTTCGAAGAGACGAGTCAGCGCATTGGTCTTGTGACTCTCATGGACGAAGTAATACCTCTGCTCGATTGCCGCAGCGTTGAGTGCGCTCCGTTTAACGGTAACAGATTGCGGGTCACGCATGAAGCGGTTGGCGAGGGTGCGAATGCGCGGGGGCATGGTCGCGCTGAAGAGGGCAGTCTGCCGCTCGGGCGGAGTTGTCGCCAGAATCTTTTCGACTTCTTCGATGAAGCCCATGTTGAGCATTTCATCGGCTTCATCGAGCACAACAGTTTTGACATCGCCCAAGGCGAGCACGCCGCGCTCGAGCAGGTCGTTCAAACGACCAGGTGTACCGACGACGATATCCACGCCGCGTTTGAGGTTATTGATCTGCGGACCATACGGCTGACCGCCATAAACTGCCAGCACGCGTACGTTGAGATGCTTGCCATATTCGCTCATGGAATCAGCAACTTGCAAGGCAAGCTCGCGGGTGGGGGCAAGCACCAATGCCTGCGGATTCTTTTGTTTTTGATAGTTGTGGAGAATAGGGAGGGCGAAGGCAGCGGTTTTGCCTGTACCGGTTTGGGCTTGACCAACCACATCCACACCGGTGAGCATGAGGGGGATCATGCCCGATTGAATGGGGGTCGGCTCGGCATAGCCGAGTTCAGTGATAGCCTGCATGATCTCATCACGCAGGTTGAGGGAAGAAAAATCGGTTGTCATCTTTATCCTTTTATGTCGTTGCGAAGGAGCGAAGCGACTGAAGCAACCTCCTCGTTCCAGAGGGATTGCTTCGCCGCAACGAACGCGGCTCGCAATGACATGCTAATGCGGGATGTTTCGATGACTCCGTTTAACTGCGTTCCTGTCTACAAAGTTTGCTTTTGCAAGCAAACCCGCCCAACAAAAAAGCCCGAAAGTTGGCTTCGGGCTTGTCTTTCAGAGTGATCAAAACAATTTCCCAGAAATTCGCTCTCCGTTGAGAGCGAACGTGAGTTTACCACAGATTCTGTGAAAACTATTCCAATGTTTCCATGCTGAGCAGCTGCCAGTAGCCGCTATTGTTGACACAGTACACACGATACAGGCGTTTCTTCTCAATAGTGTTCATGAGGGTGTCGGTGACATTAAATGTGATGCTGTCCATTTGCAATACATAAGACACCCGATGAGATGATTGATGCCCGCGCCGGTTCAAGCCCATTCCAGACTCGTATGTATCTGCCCGTGCTTCGATGACTTGAATTTGCCCAAGCGGCTGCTCTTCGAACGAGGCGCCCATCCCCTTGTACATATCCACCGAAGATTGATACGAACGCGGCGCAATGACAAAGATGAACAAGGCAGCAAACAAACACAAGCTAGCCATCACCGGCAGGAAGAGGCTGCCCAACGAATTAAGGATTGATGCGGCGGGAATGGAGAAAGTGAAAAGAAATGGAGAAGGTGCCGCCGCATCTGTCCTAGTTGAACTAAGCCGTATTTGGAAAAAGAAGCCAGGTGGAACGGTCAAAAAAAGTCAAAAGGAAACTAGCGACCTGACAGTTTCACAAAAGCATATTGATCGGCACGAAAAAGCAGGTAAAGTTG
>VGOX01000185.1 GCA_016875755.1 Chloroflexota bacterium | reverse complement strand
CGAAGAAGCGTCCTTCGTCGAATAATCCATAAGTTGGGAGGTAGACCTTGTGATGAACATGCAGGACTTCCCCACCCGAAAGATAGGCGGAGGCAATGTAAAAACGGTGACGGGAGTCTTCATCCACGAAGCCGACGACCAGATCAAGGTCATGGGAAGCGGCGAGGAGATGTTTGAAGATTGGGTCGTCTTCCGTGGGTTTGTGGGCAACCGAAGCGACGAGATCCTGTAAGACATATCCAGTAAGGGAGAGTTCGGGGAAGACAAGTAAATCCGCTTTTTGGGATTTAGCTTGTTCGATGTATTCCAGATGTTTGGCGAGGTTGGCTTCGACATCGCCAAGTTTGGTGTTGATCTGCGCGAGGGCAAGTTTTAGTTTCATTGTTTGGAATCTTACCACTTTTGGACGGTGGACGATAGACGATAGACGATGAATGGTCTGCGGTCTATGGTCTATGGTCAGAAAAAGAAAAAAGCCCAACTGGTTAAGTCAGGCTTTCTGCGGAGAGGGAGGGATTCGAACCCTCGGTGGACCGGAGCCCACAACAGTTTTCGAGACTGTCCCATTCAACCACTCTGGCACCTCCCCGAATGTCAAGCGGGCGATATTATAACCGAAAAAATCTACTACAAATCCACCTTATCATGCAGGTCAGGATAATAGACCCGATCCATCTTTTGTTCCTTCAACAAGCCCTTTAGCATCATAGCTTGTTTTTCTTCGCCATGCACCAGGAAAATATCCTTCACACTACCCTTCACCCCAGTTGCATACTTGACCAGTAAATCCTGCCCCGCATGACCTGAAAGCCCGCCGATAGTGGCGATGTCACATTTGCGTTTGTACGTCTCGCCATAAATGCGGACTTCCTCTTCACGGTCTGCCAGCCTGCGCCCAAGCGTGTACGGCGCCTGCCAGGAAACGATGCAGATCGTGTTCTTCGGGTCTTCAATATTATTCTTAATGTGATGCAAGATGCGCCCCGCTTCCGCCATACCCGAAGCGGAGATGATGATCATTGGGTCGGTGCGCTCGTTTAGAGCTTTCGACTCCTCCACCGAGCGGACATAATTCAACATCTTGAAATCCAACGCAGGATGACGCGCCTCCGCCACAAATTTGGCAGTTTCATCATCGAAACATTCCAGATGCCGCTTGAACACATCCGTCGCATTCACCGCCAACGGACTATCCACATACACCGGCACACGTGGCACATCGCCGTTATACATCATCTGATTCAGGTCATACACTAATTCCTGTGTACGTCCCACCGCAAAGGCAGGTACGATCACCTTGCCGCCGCGCTCCAAAGTACGCTTTACAACAGTGCGAAATTCCTTGTATGCCAACTCAGGGTCATGATGCGATTTGTCCCCATAGGTCGATTCCATGATCATGTAATCCACTTCGGTCGGCAGAACCGGGTCACGCAGCAATGGCAGTTTATACCGTCCAATATCTCCCGAAAACCAGAAGCGGATCTTCTTCCCTTTTTCTTCAATCTCCAGTGAAACGCTCGCCGAGCCGAGAATATGTCCCGCTTCGTGAAAACGCGCAATCACACCAGGGAACGGCTCGAAGGTCTCTTCATAGTGCCTGCCTGCGAACATCGCCGCAACAGCTTCTGCATCCTCTTTGGTATATAACGGTTCGATCGGCGGCTCACCGCGTCCGGCGCGTTTTTTATTAACAAATTGCGCGTCCGCTTCCTGAATATGCCCCGAGTCCGAAATCATCAAACTTGCCAGATCCTTTGTAGCATGAGTGGCAAAAATATGCCCTTCATATCCCTGCTTCACAAGGTTCGGCAAATTCCCTGCATGATCAATATGTGCATGTGAAAGAATCACCGCATCGACCTTGCGCGGGTTGAACTGAAAATTCAAATTACGTTCGTAGGTATCTGCGCGCCTGCCCTGATATAAACCGCAATCCAGTAAAAGTTTTTTGCCGTTGATCTCCAGCAAATGCTGGCTGCCTGTCACCGTGTGTGCTGCGCCGTGAAAATTAATTCGCATGTTTTACTCCAAGCACCTTCAATATCTGCAGCCCATATTTATCAAACCGCGAAGGCGAATCCTTCATCAACACATTCAACTCGTCCAGATCCCTCGGTGGATTTTCAGACAACACCGCCAAATACGGTTTTGGCAGGATAATATCCGACTCAACCATCATTTTTATCCCCGTATCCTTGCGCCACAACTTCAATTTCTCCAACCGACGCAAAACCGCATCATCCTTTCGTTCGGCCTGTTTGCGTTCCACAAGCGGAGCCTCCAACCCATGCTGGACAGCGCTAATGATCACTCCGCCCCATAAATTGATCTGCTTCTCACTCAACCCCGCCGCTGAAAGATCCACTTTCTTCTCTGGTGGATTCTTCGCCAGCGCAACAAAGACATCATCCATCACTACTTTATAAGGCGGACGGTTGAGGCGTTCGGCTTCCCTATCCCGCCATTTGCACAGGTGGGCAACCACTGTCAACTCACGCAGCGACAGGTCTTTCCGTCCCGCAAACCTCGTCCAGGAATCTCCATTCGTTCTCTGCTTCGAATCTTCAATCTGGCAGGCGCGGTGAAAATCTTCCAGCGCAAACTCAAGCCGTTCATGTTCACGCAATTCCCCTTCCAGAACATCGCGCAGGTCGAAAAGATAATGCGTATCGAGCCGCGCATAATGGATCTGCTCCTTTGTCAACGGACGTTTTGCCCAATCCGCTTTTTGATGGCGTTTATCCATTTTTATGCCGAATTTTTCACCGAGCAAACGGTCCAGCCCAACCGCAGGGTACCCAAGCACGCGTGCCGCTTGCATCGTATCGAACAGGCTCGCAAAGGTGAAATTAAAATCACGCCGCAAACAGATCAGGTCATATTCTGCGGCGTGAAATATCTTTTCAATATTCGGGTTCGCAAATATTGGAGCGAGACTGCCAAGGTCGCGTAAGGCCAGCGGGTCGAGCAGGTAATCTGCGTTACTGGTTGAAAATTGCAACAGGCAAACTTGCTCACGAAAAGCATGCAGACTGTTGGATTCGGTATCCACCGCCACACGGGAATGTGCGGCAAGGTCATTGACCATGGAATTCAATAATTCTTTTGTATTCACCCAAATGGGCGGCGGGAGAGTGTCAGACATACTGTTTGATTATAAACCTTACAAGGAGAGATGAGGCAAAAAAAACATTATTTCATTGTTTCAAATGTGAATCAGTTTTTTCTTCACAAGGTTTTCTCCATGAGCATGGCATCCTCCCCGTAATTGTAATAGGCATGCCAAATATCAATGAGGCCATATCCCTCTTTTTCATACATGGTAACCGCTCCCTGATTGGACATACGCACGGTCAACCGAACGCGGGGAACGCCAAGATGCGCTTCACATTGATGCAGCAGGGCACGTCCGATGCCGCGCCGCTGATAGTGTGGATCAACCGCAATGGTGGCAACCCAGCCCCACCCGTCGCGCGGACGCGGGTCGCCAGCTACAAAGCCGACCATTTGCCCATCCTCCACTGCTTTGAATCGAATTACTTCAGGGAAAGTCAATACAGCGATCAAATCAAAGAAAGGCCAGGCGTCCTTGTCAAAACTGATCTGTTCAAGTTTGCGAAGCGCATTGAGGTCACGCAGGGATGCTTTTACGATTTCCATAAAAAAATAAGGTCTCTCTTGCGAGAGACCTTATTTTATACCAAATTACCTGTTACTTCTTGCCGTCTTTACCGAGGAAGTTATCCAGCATGCTGGTGAATTCCATCGGGAAGATGTATTTGGTGGAGGGGCTCATACCCATGGACTTGAGCGTTTCAAAATATTGAAGCGTCATGGTCTTCTGGTCGATGCCCTTGGCAGTTTCAAAGATGGATGCGAGTGCCTGTGCAAAACCTTCGGCACGGAGCAGCTGCGCCTGGCGTTCACCTTCTGCTGCAAGAATGGCTCCTTGTTTCTGGCCTTCTGCGCGGAGGATTGCGGCTTGCTTTTCACCTTCAGCGACGTTGACGGCCGCTTCGCGCGTACCAGTCGATTCGGTCACCACGGCACGGCGGACACGTTCCGCGGTCATCTGGCGGTTCATGGCATCCTGCACATCGCGCGGCGGGATGATCTCGCGGATTTCGACGTTGGTCACTTTTACGCCCCAGCGTTCGGTGACTTCATCGAGGCGGGTGCGGAGCATGTTGTTGATGTGTTCACGCTGGGAGAGCACATCATCCAACGGGATACCACCGATCACGGCGCGCAGGGTTGTGGCAGCGATACCAGCGGCGGCGGCTTCAAAGTTACCGACCTGCAAAACAGACTGGGTCGGGTCGATCAGTTTGAAGTACCACAGGAAGTCGATCGAGATCGGAGCGTTGTCTTTGGTGATCGAGGTCTGTTGCGGAATTTCGCGTACCTGCTCGCGCAAGTCCACTTTTACACCACGGTCGATGACTGGGATCAGGAAAATGATGCCAGGTCCGCGTGCGCCGACACAACGGCCGAGACGGAACACGACCAAACGCTGATATTCAGGCACGATGCGAATGGCATTGGCAAGGAAAATAAAACCAACGACAACGATAGCGCCTATCAAACAAGTCAAAAAGCCAAATGTTTCCATGTATTTTCTCCTTATTAAAAGCTTTATGAATTTACTTTCTCAACAACGAGGGAAAATCCCTCGCGACGAACCACACGAACAGCATTTCCGGCAGGAATGGACTTTTCACTTTTGGCAGACCATAACTCACCGCCAACGTACACACTACCTTCTGTATGCACCCGGGAGCGCGTCTCACCTATCATACCGATCAACACATCCATATCGTGAGAAGGGCGTGCGCTAACCGCCTGCACCGTTTTACCGACCGCGATCCACAAAAAGGCCACGAAAGAACCCGAGGCTACGAATGCCAACAGCGGGTTGACGGCTGGCCGCCATCCATCCACCGAAAACAGGAATATGGAACCCAATACCAGCAAAAGAATGGATGCTCCCAAATAAATCCCGCGATTTGGTTTACGAATGGCATAAACAAACGGCACAATGCTCAAGCCGAGGATCACGAGCGCCCACCAGTTGAAATCAAGGTTATAGATTGCATAACCAGACAACGCCAGGCAGAAAAATGCGCCGATCTCGAACAACCCCGTCCCCGGCGTAACCAGTGACATCATGGCAAGCATGATGCCCCCCAGCAGGATCAAATACGCAACATTAGGTTCAAGCAAAATGTCCATTGTTCCTCCAATTGATTATACAACAAGAAACAACCCAACTCATGCAAATATACGTAGGGCAATCGCATCTAAACACCAGAGGAGAGGACTTTGAGGAGATAATCTTCTTTCCATGCAGCTTGGAGTTGCTTGGCGTGAATGCCACCTTTGGCAGTCTTCTCCTGTTTGAGTAGATTAAGA
>VGOX01000184.1 GCA_016875755.1 Chloroflexota bacterium | reverse complement strand
CACGGACCAAACGAGATCCAGGCGGCGAAGCGCATCTCAGCATGGCAAATTTTATTGGAACAGTTCAAGAACATCCTTATCCTGATCCTGCTTGGGGCGACCATCCTTTCACTCTTTCTTGGTCATGGGGTTGAGTCGATTGTCATTGCAGTCATTGTGCTTTTTGCGGTCTTTCTCGGTTTTATTCAGGAATATCGCGCTGAGCGTGCCATCGAGGCGCTGCGTGAAATGGCTGCACCTACAGCATCTGTTTTGCGTGACGGTGCAGAAGTGAAAATTCCTGCGCGTGAACTGGTGCCTGGTGATGTGGTGATTCTGCATACAGGTGACCGCATCCCTGCCGATGGCAGGTTATTGGAAGCCATCAATTTGCAGATCGAAGAAGCCGCATTGACCGGCGAATCTGTCGCTGTGGAAAAACAGACAGATGCGCTTCACGGCTCCGACTTGGGCGTGGGCGACCGCAAGAACATGGTCTACGCTGGAACCGCCGCCACCTATGGGCGCGGCACGGCAGTAGTGGTTGCCACAGGCATGAATACTGAGTTTGGCAAGATCGCGCAACTCCTGCAAACGGTGGAAACGAGCAGAACTCCCCTCCAACAAAATCTGGATAAGGTTGGTACGGCACTGGCGCGTGTGGCATTTGTGGTTGTTGCGTTGATCGTTGCGCTTGGCTTAATGCGCGGACAACCGTTCATCGAAATGCTCATCTTTGGCATTGCACTGGCTGTAGCGGTTGTGCCGGAGGCATTGCCTGCTGTCGTGACAATTTCGCTTGCCATCGGCGTGCAGAAAATGGTCAAACGCCATGCCCTCATCCGTCGTCTGCCTGCAGTTGAAACACTTGGCAGCACCTCGGTCATCTGCTCGGATAAAACGGGTACGCTGACAAAAGATGAAATGACTGCCCGTAAGTTGTATTCTGGCGGTGAGTTGTTCACTGTCAGCGGTGCGGGATATTCGCCAGTGGGTGAGTTTTCACGTGACGGGAAAAAGGTCACCGAACTGCCCGATGCTGTGCGCAAGATGCTCATTGCTGCCACGCTTGCCTCCGACACGACGCTTATAAAAACTGAACAGAAGGATGATTGGGACATCAAGGGCGACCCGACTGAAGGTGCGTTTGTGGTTGCTGCAGCGAAGGCGGGCTTGCAGAAATCATCGCTTGATTCCGAATACCCGCGTGTGAATGAAATCCCCTTTACATCTGAAACGAAACGCATGACCACCCTGCACCAGTCAAATGGCAGTGTGGTTGCTTATGCCAAAGGCGCCCCCGAGATCATCCTGCAGGATTGTGATTTTGAGTTAACCGCTGAAGGAATAAAACCATTGGATGAGAAAGGGCGCACGCGTATTTTGAAAGCTGCAGCGGATATGGCAGAGGATGCCTTGCGGGTACTGGCTGTCGCTTCAAAACCCAATGTGACGATTGAATCTGCCGAAACAGGCATGACCTTCCTCGGGCTGGCTGGGATGATCGACCCGCCGCGTGACGAAGTCAAAGAAGCGATCGCCGTATGTGAAGCAGCAGGCATCCGCCCGGTCATGATCACTGGTGACCATCCCATTACAGCGAAGGCGGTGGCGCGGGAACTGGGTCTGCTCAAAACTGGCCGTGTGGTGACCGGGGCAGAACTGGAAACCATGTCTGATGAACAATTCAAAGAAGAAGTAGAGACTATTGAAGTCTATGCGCGTGTTTCGCCAACTCACAAACTGCGTGTGGTAACGGCATTACAAGCCAACGAGCATATCGTTGCCATGACGGGTGACGGTGTGAACGATGCGCCTGCCCTCAAAAAAGCGGATATCGGCATTGCAATGGGCATCACTGGCACAGACGTCACCAAGGAAGCCGCCGCCATGACCCTGACCGACGATAACTTTGCTTCCATCGTTGCCGCTGTGGAAGAAGGACGCGGTGTGTTTGGAAATATCAAAAAATATCTGATGTACCTGCTTTCTTCAAATATTGGAGAGATCGGTTTGATGGCTGGTTCGACCTTGCTCGGTCTGCCGCTTCCGTTAACTGCCGTACAGATCCTCTATGTCAACCTTGCAACAGATGGTCTGCCTGCACTGGCATTGGCAGTTGACCCCGCCGAAAAAGACTTGATGAAGCGCAAACCGCGCAACCAAAAATCTGGCATCTTTACCCGTCCAGTGGTGGCGTTGATGCTGGCAGGCGGTCTTTGGTCGACGATCGTCAACCTGGGGCTCTTTGTCTGGGCGATGAATTCAGGCCGAAGTCAGGCAGAGGCGATGACGATGACCTTCGTTTCGCTGGTGCTGATCCAATTCTTCAAGGGGTACAACTTCCGCTCCGATCGTAACTCCGTGCTGGATAAGCCGTTCGCGAATAAATGGTTGAACCGCGCCATTGTTTGGGAGATTGCCCTGTTGTTGCTCATTATCTATCTGCCTGCATTGCACGAAGCGTTCAGCACCTTTGCCCTGACCATGCAGGACTGGCTCATCATCCTCGGCTTGTCACTGACCGTTTCACCCGTGCTTGAAATGGTCAAGTGGATGGAGCGCCGCGGCTGGTTTGGAACGTTGGAATAGCAAAACTCAAGAATGACGGACCGCAGGTGATAAGCCTGCGGTCTTTTCTTTTATAATCTCTTCATCGTTTGTAACGAAAGGATGAAAGATGCCCAAGTTTATTAGTCGTATCCTTCCGCTCGTCCTGCTTTTATGAATCCCAACTACTTCCGCCTTCGCGGACATGGGACCCAAGCCGTACATGGAATTCGAGTTCACGAATGAGGGGACGGAATCTCTGATCGTATCAGGCATCATGTACGAATGTGACCAACCCGATTGCAGTGACGCCCAGCCGTTGGAGGAAGTCGCCGTGCAGGGCTTTTATTGTTATGAAGGCGTATCCTGTTCCGCTGTGGCATATGGCTTCAAACCATATCACAGGATTGAACTCACCTTTGCAGACGGCAGAACGTTGGAAAGCAATGTCTTTGAAACTGTGGGGTTTATCTCCAACTACACCGTGACCGTCCGCGAAATGGACCTGCTCGTGGAAGAGCGCTTTGACTTCGCTGATTTTCTGCGCAATATTTTCAACTCGGTCTGCTGTTTCGGCGCTGGGTTTGCTCTTCTGCCATTGGGAATGGTTTTCCAGCGCAGGAAAAAGTGACTCTCACGCTCACCGCCACAATTTTCATCGAAGGTATCATCGTCCTTGTTTATTCCCGCTGGCGCGAAAAACCACTACTCCCGATTTTACTGACCAGCCTATTCGCCAACTTCATCACGCAATCCCTGTTGTGGATCGCGCTGCTGCTTTTCTTCCGTCATTATTGGCCTGTGCTCATCGTGATGGAAATTTTCATCTGGCTGATCGAAAGCCTCATTTTTTACCGCGTTCGCGCCGAGCAACTCACGCTCAAAGAAGCCATGGCCCTCAGTCTTGCCATCAACCTTGCCAGTTTCAGCGCGGGGTTGTTCCTGCCTGTATAATCCACCCAATGGATTTCACCCCAAGCCTGTCCCAACTTCCCAGTCCTGCTGAAAAACGCATCGCACTGCATGTCACCGCGCCCGCCGAAGGCGCTTTGCGTCAGAGACACCCGTGGATCTTCGAGAACTCCATCGCCGAGCAAAGCCATGCAGGTGCAGCGGGCGACCTCGCCGTCATCTTCGACGATAAACGCAAATTCCTTGCCGTCGGTCTCTACGATCCAACCTCTCCCATCCGCGTGCGTGTGTTGCAAAGCCGCACACCGGCCGTCATCAACATAGATTGGTTTCAAAACAAACTCGCCGCCGCTGCGCAACTCCGCAAACCGCTTGCAGCACAAAACACAAATGGCTATCGCCTCGTCCACGGCGAGAACGACGGCTTGCCCGGGCTGGTCATTGACCGCTACGCTGATACCCTCGTCCTCAAACTCTATACCCCCGCATGGCTTCCGCACCTCAAAGAATTCTGCGGTGCGCTCGCAGGAGTCAACCCTGCCCAGCATGTGATATTAAGACTCAGCCGCTCCCTGCAAAAACAAATTAATGACGGATTGACTCTCCGCGATGGGATGCCGCTCACGCTTCTTCCTACCCCAGAGTTGAACCTGTTTCAGGAAAATGGTCTCACCTTTGAGTCTGATCCCATTCACGGGCAGAAGACAGGCTTCTTCCTCGACCAACGTGAGAACCGCGCGCGTGTGGAAGCCCTATCCAAAGGGAAGTCTGTGCTCAACGTTTTCTCCTACTCTGGCGGATTCTCCGTCTATGCGGCACGTGGCGGCGCAAGGGAGGTTGTCAGTGTGGATATCAGCCCACATGCCATCGAATCTTCCAAACGAAACATGGCGCACAATTTGGATCTTCCAACGGTCGCAGCCGCCAAACATGAGACCTTCGCCGAAGATGCCTTCGATGTGTTGGCTCGCATGGCATCCCAAAAACGCTTGTTCGATGTGGTCATCATCGACCCGCCCATGTTCGCCCAGAATGAAAAACAGATCGGCGCGGCATTGTCCGCGTATCGCAAACTGACCCGCCTTGGCTTAAGCGTTTTGCGCAGGGGCGGCACACTTGTGCAGGCATCCTGCTCAAGTCGCGTATCAAGCTCGGAGTTTTTCGAATCAATTCACCAGTCCGCGAGAGAGGCGGGGCGGATATTGACCGAGATCGAGCGGTCAGGTCACGCCCTCGATCATCCCATCACCTATCCCGAGGGGGAATATCTCAAGTGCTTGTTTGCAAGAGGGTGAGATATAGGCAAAGAAGAATACCGATAGAGGGGTAATTCATTTGCAATAAATAAATCTTGAATTGCATCTCTCTGCGCCGTACAATGAAAATGATCATTGTCGTTCAAACTTGTGTGAGGGGTACCATGAATAAGAAAGTGTTTTTGGGCGGGACGTGCAATAGCTCGCAATGGCGGGAGGCGGTCAAACCGCTCTTGAAAATCGACTATTTTGACCCCGTCTGCAAAGGGGAATGGACGCAGGAAGCGTACGAGCGCGAACTCTATGAACGGGAACATTGTGACTTTGTGATGTATGTCATCACCCCGAAAATGACGGGCGTATATTCCATTGCGGAAGTGGTGGATGACAGCAATAAGCGACCGGGCAAAACCCTGTTCTGCTTCCTCGAAGCCGATGAAGGGAGCGCATTTGATAAGGTGCAGATCAAATCGCTCAATGCTGTGGCAAAGATGGTGAAGAACAATGGCGGCAAAGTGTTTGAGTCAATTGTTGAAATGACGAACTATTTGAACACCTTTGCTGTGGATGTTGAGCACCATGAAGAGGATGGAGAACTGACCGCTCACGGATGATCATAGTTTTGGAAATGGGGGAGGGAACGGGAATCTCTGAAAGTCCAACTGGCATTGAGGGGATATATTTGTTTTCCCTGCCTCACATCCTGAATATCGTATAATCATTC
>VGOX01000183.1 GCA_016875755.1 Chloroflexota bacterium | reverse complement strand
TCCACTTCGCGGATGGCTTGCGCGGCAAGGCGGTGGACACTGTTCAATCCGTCCCAGTTGTAATTGGGCGAGTCGTAGTTCTCGTAATGGACGCGTGTGCAGGGTTCGTTCATCAACCCATAGCCAGCAAGGGCGGGATGGTTCTTGTAACGTTTTGCCATCTCTTTCCATAACCTTGCAAAGCGCTCTTGAAAATGTTTGTGTTGATAAAGCAGGATGTGGACATGCGCGTTGTCGCTGTGCCAGTCGGGGTTATGCCAGCCTTGCACGGCATGAAAATCGAGGATGACATATATACCGTGTTTAGCGCACCAATCCATGGCTTGGTCGAGCCTTTTGAATCCATTTTCGAGGTATTCAAAAGGCTTGTCGTCGCTTTCAAAGTGGCGGTAATTGAACGGGATGCGGATCACATTCGCACCGAACTTCGCCATTGCTTTTACATCGTCTTCAGTGAAGAAGTGGTCGAGCAGACGGTCGAAAAAGAACTGCGCCTTCTCCCTGTCTGCAATGCGGCTCATGGTAGCGCGTAAATTATGCTCCGCGCCGACGAAGCCATTGATAAAATCTTCCATGTTGAGCCAGCCGCCGATGTTCCACCCGCGCAGGCGGATGGGTTGGTTGGCGGAGGTGAGGATTTGTCCGTTGGATACTTTGAGGAGTTTCATAGTAGTAATTGGTAATTGGTAATTGGTAATTACGATTTACCAATTACTCTTTCGATCCCGTGAGTTTGATTCCTTGAATAAACGTCTTCTGTGCAAAGAAGAACGCCACGATGATGGGCAGGGTGAAGACGGTTGCCGCCGCCATTAGTTGATTCCAAATGATGATGTTCTGCCCCTGAAAATCCTGCAAGCCCAATGCCATGGTGAAGTTGCGCGGACTATTGAGGAACAATAGCGGTCCCGTGAAATCGTTCCAGGCGTACAGGAAGGTGAAAACCGTGATGGTGGCAAGCACAGGCGTGGAAATCGGCAGGACGATCTGCGTGAAGATCTGCCACTCGCTGGCGCCATCCACTCTTGCCGCGTCACACATTTCTTCCGGGATGGTCCTGAAGAATTGCCGCAGGAGGAACACGTCCCAGGCGTTGGCGAAGAAGGCGGGGATGATGAGCGGCAAGAAGGTATCGCCCCAGCCGAGTGTGTCGTTGAACAAAAGATACACTGGGATCATTGTCACTTGAAATGGAAGCATCATGGTGGCAAGGACGATGACGAAGAGCACATCGCGTCCGGGGAATTTCAGCCGTGCAAAGGCATACGCCACAGGTGTATTCGAGACCAGAGTACCGACGATCATAAAAAAGGCAATGACGAGACTGTTTCTGAAGTAGACCCAGAAACTCGCCCCCACTCCCGGGCGACTGCCGCGGTTCATTGCGTCGGGAAAGTTTTGCCAGCGGAAGGAGACTTCCTCCACCAATTCGGCGACTCGTTCTGTACCTTGCTGTAATTTGGTGGGAATGACCACATCGGGATAGGCGGGGTCTACAAAATACGCCACGCCGCTTTCGATCTTAAGCGCAGCATATTGCTTGACCCCGTCTTCGGTTTTGACGTTGTATATCGGATACTCTTCTCCGTTAATTTCCACGCGGACAGCGTCATGCGGCAGCCAGCGCGGCGGAGTATGGAAGACATCCTTGTCGGATTTGAAAGAAGTGAGAAGCATCCACAAAAATGGGACGGCGAAGAACATGCCGACGAAAATGATGAGTCCGTGGCTAAGGGTGGAGATGAAAAGGCTGCGGATCTTGTGCGCGGTGCGGTCACGGCGTGGATCATGCTCAGGTTGGCGCGACCGGTTCGAGGTCAGGTGAGAGGCGGGGTTCATCATTGCATCATCCTGAGTAGTAGGTGAATCTATCGCTGACTTTGAGAAGGAGCAGGGTCAAAATCAAAATAATAATGAAGAGGATCCACGCCATCGCGGAGGCATAGCCCATTTTTAAATAGAGGAAGGCGTTCTGATAAAGATAAACGGAATAAAAAAGGGTAGAGTTGAGCGGGCGTCCGAGGCTGTCGCCGCCACCGACAACGTAGGCTTGTGCAAAATATTGGAACATGCCGATCATGCCTGTGATGAGGTTGAAGAGCGTGATCGGCGAAACCATTGGGATGGTGATATGCCACAGGCGTTGGAACCAATTGGCGCCGTCGAGTTCGGCGGCTTCGATAAGGCTTTGCGGCACGTCTTGTAAACCTGAAAGATAGATGATGATCGTACCGCCCATGCCCCACATACCCAACAGAATCAACGCGGGTTTTGACCAGTTCGGGTCTGCCATCCAGTTAGGTCCGTCAATGCCGACCTTAGCCAGCACGGTATTGACCAAACCGACCTGCGGATTCAACAACCAAAGAAAAAGGATCGTCCCCGCCACGGTCGGGACGATGGAAGGGAGAAAATAAATAACGCGATAAAATGCCTGTCCACGCACTTTGAGGTTGAGTAGAAGTGCGCAGACAAAAGAAGCGAACAATCCTAACGGCACGGCGATCGCCACCATGTAAAGCGTATTGTTGAGCGAGATCCAAAATTTATCGTCGGCAAACAGGTTGGCATAGTTTTGCAGCCCAACCCACTCAGGGGCGCGCTTGGAATGATAGATGGTGAAGCTATAGTAGAAAGATACAACCATTGGATAGAGCGTGAACGCCAAAAAACCGATGAGCCATGGCGAGAGAAAGAGCAAGCCCGTGCGCAAATCAGATTTGGCGCGCTTTGTCCACACCGTTTTGGGCGGGAGTTTGAAGCCGAATAATTTACGTTCAGTTGAGTTTTCCATTTCACGCTCCAGCGGGAAGAGACCCTAAAGGTCTGACAGACCTTTAGGGTCTCTGATTTTTTACTGTCCCATTGCCTCTTTGAACTTGGGTTCAAATTCGGCTTGAACAGCGTCAAGCGTTTCCTTCGGGTCTGCGCCTGTGAGCAGTATCGCTTCTTCTGCTGCGCCAAGTGCGTCATTCATCTCGAACGAGATCGGGGTGGTGATAACTGCATAAGCGTTCGGGCTTGCCATCAAATCTACAAAGACCTGGAATTTCTCGCCCAAATCCTTGAAGCATTGTGCCTCAGCAGCCTTCTTGCTGGTAGGCAGGTTGGCGTTGTAACAGAACTCTTCCGCCACGATGGCAGGCGACATCATCCACGCCAGCAGTTTTGCAGAGGCTTCCTTGTCCGCCACGCCGGTGGGAATAACCACAGCAGTCCCCTGATTGACGATGGTACCGGCGCGTTCGGGATGGTCGGCAGGCGGCGGGAAGGCAGCCACGCCGTAGTTCAATTCAGGCTTGAGTTTGGGAATGAAGTTGGGTCCCACCTGCCACTCACCTTCCACCATCATGGCAACCTTGCCCGCATAGAACGGAGCATCGGGCGAACTGTATTCACCAAAGCCAGAGGCAAATGCCTGCAGGTTATCCACGCCGTATTTGGTGTAGAACTGCTGCTGCCATGTGAGGGCATCGATCATTGCCTGACTGTTAGCGGTCAGAGCAGAGCCGTCATCGCTATACCAGAATCCGCCAAAGTTGCGGACGTACAGATCGGTATGGCTCCAGGAGTGATTTGGAATGAAACCCACCTGTTCGAGTGAGCCATCTGGTCCAACAACAGTCAACTTCTCAGCATATTCCACCAATTCTTCCATGGTTGAAGGTGGTTTCTCTGGGTCAAGACCGGCGGCTTCAAACAGGTCTTTGTTCCAGAACAGCGCGTACGCATCGGTGCCCCACGGCAGACAAACGATCTTGTCGCCCTGCCGGCACTGGCTCAACGGGGGTTCGTACATGTCTGTCATATCGATATTGCCAGTCGTGATGGATTCCGAAAGTTCAAGCACCAATCCTTCTTTGTAGAAAGATTTCGCAGCATCGCCGCCACTCAACACCAGGATATCGGGCGGGTTCGAACCGGTCAGCGCGGGCAGCACCTTGTCATCGTCAATAGGTGCGGTTACTTCCACTTTGATGCCCGTCTCGGCGGTGTATTTATCGAACAATTCCTGGATCTGCTGGGGATTGTCGCCCCACTGGATCCACACGCGCAGGACATTCTCATCGGCAGGTTTAGCGCCACAAGCCGTCAACAGCATGGACGCGACCAAAAGCACACTTAACACACCGAACATTTTTTTAGACATGTTTCTCCTCCGAGAAATTTAATTTGGATTCGACGACTGAAAACGGTTGACCAGATATTAGATGTGTCACCTCCGTTATGAATTATTCAAACATCCGCAAGACTCGCGGATGACCAACTCCGTGCGCTTCAACACCAGACTTTGAGCCTGTTCGCCGTTCAAGAGGCTTAACAACTGGCGGACGGCTTCCCTCCCTACTTCTTCTATCGGTGCGCGGACAGTCGTCAGCGGCGGGGAAATGTATCCGGCGAAATCCACATCATCAAAGCCGACAACAGCCACATCGTCGGGGATGAGGCGGTTGGCTTCCTTCAAGGCGCGGTACACTCCAATGGCGGCATCATCATCGCCGGCAAAGACCGCGTCAAAATCCACGCCGTTGTGAATTAGTTTTTTCAATGATTGATAGGCTGTCTCCTGGTCGAACTCGCCAGAAGAGACCAGGGTTTCATCAAAAGGAATATCATGCGCGGCAAGCGCTTCACGATAGCCGCGTTCGCGCCATTGTGAGTCTTCGTGCCCATCAGGTCCGCGCAGGAAGACGATCCGACGCCGTCCATGCGTTATCAAATGATCGACCAGCATGACGGCGCCATCTTTGTTTTCAACCGTGATCACGGGAATATCCATACCGGCAGGCGGCGTCTCGTGCATTAAGACGATCGGAAAATTGATCCGATATAAACGGGCAATCTCTTCCTTATCCAAACTTGTCGTAAAAACCAACAACCCATCGGTATTATGTTCGCCAATGGGCTTACGTTTTATGGGTCGGTCGCTATGCGTGGAATACACCAGCAATTCATAGCCCGCCTCATGCAATTGAGCTTCAATGCCTTTTAGCAAATGAGGAAAAAACGCGCCGCGAATCTCGGAGAAGACCAATCCAATCGTATTGGTCTTGCGGCTGGCAAGTGTGCGGGCAGCAGGGCGCGGGACAAAATTCAACTCGGCAATGGCGCGCTTTACCCGCTCGGCTTTATCTGCCTGAACAGGCGTGGTGCCATTCAACACACGGCTGACCGTGGCAATGGAGACACCCGCATGTGCGGCTACGTTTGAAATTGTGGCAGAGTTCGATTTAGAATTCATTTTGAAAACGCTTTCTGAAAGCGTTTTCAAAGTATATATAGAGAACTGAGAAATGTCAAGAAAATCATCCGTCGAAACAGTACATCATGCACACATGCTCCTCCTATCGTACTAAAGGTCTTTTGGGTTGGAGTCATACTTGAGTCCTCTGCAAGAAGCCGTTCATTAATAGCCAAAACTTGGGCTGAAAA
>VGOX01000182.1 GCA_016875755.1 Chloroflexota bacterium | reverse complement strand
CGCGGCGTTGATGGAAGTCTATCGAAGTCTGAAATAAAAGTACCGCAAGATTGATCTTGCGCGACATGAGTGTCGCGGTACGGAAAAGGAGACTACATGCTTACTAAAAAACAATTGATCGACGGCTTTGGTCAAATTGGAATTAAGAACGGTGACACGGTCATTGTGCATACGTCGTACAAATCGCTGGGCGGCGTGGAAGGCGGCGCGGATGCGGTGATCGATGCGTTTATTGAGCTCGCAGGCAAGGACGGCACGGTGATGTTCCCCGCGTTCAATTTTCAGTCGTGGACGGAGACGCATTATTTCGATGTGAAGGAAACGCCGTCGAAGATGGGTGCGATTACGGAGATCGCGCGTTTGCGCCCGAACGCGTTACGCACACCACACCCGATCTATAGCTTTTCTGTTATCGGCGCACGTGCCGAAGAATTCTCGAAAGCCGATGATGTAGAAGCCTATGGACCAAGTTCGGCGTTCGCGTTGTTCCATAAAATTAACGGAACCATTGTGAGCATTGGTTTGGATTTCAATAGCACGTTTTCGATGCATCATTACATCGAGTACAACGTCGGTTGTGATTACCGCCGCGTTAAGGAATTCGCGGGGATTTATCTTGGTTATGACCGTGTGCCGAAGATCAAGATGCATTCGATGTTCGTACGCAATAACGAGCGTGTAAAGACCTACATTGTTCCGGGTATGAATGAATTATTGGAAGCAGGGGTGATTCGTGAAGTACAGGTCGGTGCGGCGAAGGTGCATCATTCCACGGCAAATGAGTTTTACGATAATATGTCGGTGATTGTGCGCGAACACCCTGAGAAGTTGCATTATATTGAAGAGCCGAAGTATTAGTGATTGGTAATTGGCAGAAGAAGCAGATATGAAATCATACAATTCCTTGAAGTCTGTGTTGGCTGAATTCTTCCATCTGCACCGCACCCTTGTTTCTGACGACCACGATAAGACGCTGGCGATCGTCGGCTCGTACATGCCTGATTCTTCGAGCTACACAGTCGAAACATATGTGCCGCTGACACAGGTGTGGACGTGGAAAGTGCCCGAGCGATATGTCGTTCACGAAGCCTATCTTGAAATTGAAGGCGGCGAACGCGTGGTGGATTTCAAAGATAATCCGCTGCACATTGTTTCGTATTCTTTGCCTGTCGATAAAGTCTTGAGCTTCGAAGAACTTGAGCCGCATTTGTATTTCAACGAGAAACTTCCGCACACTGTGCCATGGGTTTTTAAATATTACGAACGGGATTGGGGTTTTTGTTTACCCAAAAATACTTTCGATAAACTCCCGCGTGATAAAAAATATCATGCGGTTATCAGTTGTGAATTTATTACCGACCCTGCACAGGGATTCAAAGTTGCCACGGCGGTCGTCCACCCCGAGGGCGGACCCAATCCCGAGTCGGGTGAGTTCCTGGTGCAGGCGCATACCTGTCACCCGATGCAGGCGAACGATGATGGCGCGGGTGTGGTCAGCACGATCGAATTGGCGCGGCGGCTGGCGGAAAATCCGCTGCCCGCTGGCTCGATGAGCGTCCGCTTCTGGTTTGGACCTGAGACGATCGGCACGATTGCATGGCTGGCTCACAACGAGAGTCTGATTCCGAATCTGCGCGGCGGTATTTTCATGGAGATGACAGGGAATCAAAATAAAATTGCCTGGCATCATACGCGGCAGCATTCTCACTTGTTGGATAAAGTAACGGGTTATGTGTTGCGAGATACAGAGCACGAAGCGCGTGATTTTGCCGCTGCGCCTGCCAATGATGAACGCGTCATCAACGGACCGGGCGTCAATGTGCCGTGTATTTCCATCAACCGCTGGCCGTATGACGAGTATCACACCACCGACGACAATCTCGACATCATGCACGAGGATATGCTCGTCGGTGTAGCGCAGACGGCGGAGGAGATTATTCGTATCTATGCCAGTAATTACATACCAAAGCGCACATTCCGCGGACCGGTGTTCCTCAGCGGCCATGGTCTCTGGGTGGATTGGCGCGAGAACTGGGCGCTCAACCGCGCCATCGAAAAGATCATGATGCGTTTTGAAGGTCAGCACACGATCTTTGATATTGCCGAGCAGGTCGGTCTGGATTATTGGACGGTGCGCGATTATGTGGAGAAATTCCGTGCGAAGGGATTTGTGAATCCATTGCCGATTCCATCTGAGGCGCATACTTCGTAGGACGGATCGTATTCCTTGTTATTTTGAAATTATGAAAAAAAAATATTCCCCCATAAAATCTGTGCTGGGTGAAATATTCCCGCTGCATCGAACATTGGCGTCCAATGATATGGAGCGGGCGTTCGAGATCATCGGCTCGTACCTGCCTGCGCCCGCAAAATATACCATTGAGACGTATGCGCCCGGCACACAGGTATGGACTTGGCGAGTGCCTGAAAAGTATGTCGTGCAGGAAGCGTATCTCGAAACAGAATCAGCTCACGGGGCGGGAAGAAGCGAGCGTATCCTTGATTTCAACGATAATCCACTTCATCTGGTTTCTTATTCCCTGCCTGTGGATATCGTTTTGAGTTGGGATGAGTTGGAGCCGCATTTGCATTTCAGTGAGAAGCGCCCAGCTGCCATTCCGTGGGAGTTTCGATACTATGAGCGTGATTGGGGTTTTTGCCTTGCGAAGGAGCAGTTTGACCGTTTGCCTCGTGATAAAAATTATCATGCGGTGATCCGCTCTGAATTTGTTACGGATGCAAAGCAGGGATTTCGTGTTGCTTCTGCGGTGGTTCGCCCGATGGGGGATGTCAGTAAGGATGTCGGTGAGTTCCTTGTCCTGTCTCACCTCTGTCACCCGATGCAAGCCAATGATGATGCGTCTGGTGTGGCGGTGGAGGTGGAAGTGGCGCGGCGATTGGCGGAGAATCCGCTGCCTGCAGGTTCGATGAATGTCCGCTTCTGGTTTGGGCCTGAGACGATTGGCACGGTTGCATGGCTGGCCCACAACGAGGATCTGATTCCCAATCTGCGCGGCGGCATGTTCATCGATTCAGTTGGAAATCAAAACTCACTGGCTTTGCAGCGCACGCGTCAGCATACCCATTTGCTTGACCGCATTTCATGCCATGTAATGAAAAAACATTTTGGCGAGTTCCGTCAGGGTGAGTTTGCACAGGTTGCACCCAATGACGAACGCGTCATCAATGGACCTGGTGTCAATGTGCCGTGTGTTTCATTGTCGCGGTTTCCGTATCCCGAATATCACACCAGTGACGATAATCTTGATATTATTCATGAAGAACTTCTGGTGGAAACAGCGGATATTGCCGAGGAAATTATCCGCATCTATTCCAGTAATTACACACCGAAGCGCACATTCCGCGGACCGGTCTTTCTCAGCGGCTACGGTCTCTGGGTGGATTGGCGTGAGAATTGGGCGCTCAACCGTGCCATCGAAAAGATCATGATGCGCTTTGAAGGTCAACATACGATCTTTGACATCGCCGAGCAGGTCGGGCTGGATTATTGGACAGTGCGCGATTATGTGGAGAAATTTCGGGCGAAGGGATTTGTAAATCCGTTGCCGATTCTGTTCGAAGGAGAAATTGCGTGACGCGTGTTGTTGCTATCATTCAAGGACGCATGTCCTCCTCCCGCTTGCCGGGAAAAATCCTTGCCGACATTGGCGGGCAGCCGATGTTGAGCCGAGTCTACATCCGCACGGCGCGGGCGACGTCTCTGGATGAGGTCATCTTCGCCACGACGACAGACGCCTCAGACGACCCGGTGGCTGAATACTGTGATTTCTCAGGCATTCCCTTCACCCGCGGCAGTTTGTTCGATGTGCTTGACCGTTATTATCAAACTGCGTTGCACGCCAAGGCCGATGTGGTCGTCCGCATCACAGCGGATTGTCCCGTCATTGACGCTGCGTTGATCGACAATGTGGTCAATACCCTGCTCGAAAACGAGTATGATTTTGACTGCAACCGCCTTCCTCCGCCGTGGACGAGAACCTATCCAATTGGTTTGGATGTGGAAGCCTGTACATTCAAAGTCTTGAAGAAGGCGTGGAAAGAGGCACAAGAACCTCAACACCGTGAACATGCCATGCCATATTTTTACGAAGGAGTGCAGCTTTCAGAGGTTAGTCGTCAGCTTTTTGAAGGAACTTCGCCAAGAGGTTTTAGAATTGCCCTTCTTCACCACACTACCGATTTCGGTGATTATCGTTGGACGGTGGATACGCCTGAAGACCTTGAATTCATGCGTCAGGTCTATGCCCGCTTTGATGGGCGCGATGACTTCACTTGGAAAGAAGTCTTGGACTTGGTTCACGATAATCCTGAATTGATGAAGATCAACTCAGGGGTTGAACATAAGACATTGAAAGATATTGATAGAAGAGCGTTGAAACGTTAGAAAGTTGGAATGTTCCAACGTTTTGACATTCAAACCTGTAAACTTGTAACATGTCACTTATTACTCTCTTTTCCGCCCCTAAACCCTTCACCGATCCGCACATTGCGATGATCCAGCGCAACGCCGTCAAGTCGTGGACGTTGCTCCCTGATATGGATGTCATTTTGCTTGGCGAGGAGGAAGGTCTTGCCGAAGCAGCGCGTGAATTCGGTGTTAAGCATATTCCGTATGTGGAGCGCAACGCGAATGGCGTGCCGTTGATCTCGTCCATGTTTCAATTGGCGCGGGAGAACTCTACTAGTGAATTGCTCTGCATTATTAATGCGGACATGATTCTCATGCCAGATTTTGTCGAAGCGGTAAAAAAGGTCAAAGTTCTAAAGTCGAAATTTGTCTTGTTGAGTCAACGCTGGGACTTGGACATGTCCGCGCCGATCGATTTTTCGGGAGACTGGATTCACGGTCTGCGGTCCACTGTCAATGGTCAGGGACAACTTCACCGTCCCGCTGGGAGCGATTTTTTCCTCTTTCCAAAATCCTGCTATCAAGACATCCCGAACTTTATTATCGGGCGTGCGGGCTGGGATAATTGGATGATCTACAAGGCGCACAAGGAAAATTGGGCGGTGATCGATTGCACGCCATCGGTGATGCTCGTGCATCAGAACCATGATTACAGCCACCTGCCCGGCGCGAAGCCGCACTATGACCACCCCGACACGAACGAAAATATCCGCCTTGCGGGCGGACAGGCAAACATCCGCTACACGATTTTGGATGCGATGCATCAACTTGCGAATGGTAAACTTATCCGCCTGAAGCTGACATCGCTGCGCTTCACGCGTAAATTTGAGTTGCTCCTGCGTGCGATATTTTTCTTTTTGCCTGAGAATGTGATCGAGAATATTGCCCGCCCGAAACGATGGCGGAAGAGAATTCAAAAAATCGTAAATCGTAAATCGTAAATCGTAAATCGTAAATCGTAAACTTGTACTGAGTTCATCGAAGTATTGGAAATTGGAAATGCGAAAAG
>VGOX01000181.1 GCA_016875755.1 Chloroflexota bacterium | reverse complement strand
TTGAACCATGTCAGCCAAGGTTGAAACCTGCCATAAACAACTGTGTTGTCAGCAGGAAGAGGATGCGGTCAGGGGCAGTGAGATACATCACATCACCTCGAGCAGTACCAGGATCATTGCTGCAAGTATATAAATGGATGCATATTTGAACAAGCCAAAACTAACCCGCTCGGAAGGACGGAACGTGACTGTCACCGCCAGCATAAGCAACCCTGCTGAAAGCACGCCGAGCAGACGCAGAAAGCCCCACGCCATACCGATACCGTAACCTGCCGCGATCATCGCCCCCGCCGCCAGCATGGATGAGACGCCGATGGTTACTCGGGTCACCGTCAACCCGTACGTGGAGGGAAATGTAGGCACACAGGCATCCGCATAGTCTTTGGCGAATTTCATACTGAAGGTCAGTGTATGGGTGGGTATCCAGAATAGGATTCCGAATGCAAGCATGACACCCACCCAGTCAATCGCGCCGAGACCAAGCGCACGACCCGCCAGAATGGGCATCGCGCCCGAAATGCCACCCCAAACGATGCTCCATGCAGTGCGTCGTTTCAGCCACATGCTGTACACGACCACATCGAAGAACCAGCCAGCCAGAATGATCACGCCGTACAACTTATCCATTGCAATGGCTATTCCAACACCAACCAGGGAAAGCGCCAGCCCCACAACCAGAGCTTCCTTCGGAGCAATTCTCCCCGATGCCAGCGGACGCATCTGCGTGCGCTTCATCCTCGCATCGATATCACGGTCCCACCACATGTTCAAGATGGTACTGCCACTGATGGATGCCAGCAGGCTGACGAATAAACCGATCAACGTACCAAGATGGAAAATCGGGCAACGCGAACTCATATAGCCTGCGAGCCCGGTGAACACCAACAACCCCGTTTGCGGTGACTTGATCAGCGGCAAATACAAACGAATTTTTTCAGCCAGTCTTTTCATAACCTGTTTTCACTCGCTACCGCGCACAACGGAAACCAACCTGCGGGCTGTAGTGCTGGGGTCCCGCACTGTTGAACTTCCACACGCGCAAGTCAACTTCATATGAGTAGAAACTTCCGCCGCGCATGTGACGATAATGCTGTTTGGGATAGTCATCACCCGTCCACTGCCAGACGTTGCCAGCCATGTCGTAAATTCCGTAGGGGCTTGCAGAAGCCAGCGTGGTGTAACTGATTTCTTCAAGTGTGTATGTTTTTCCGTTATAAAAACCAACAGACGTAGTATTGCCCAGTTTGCCGAACATCTTCACAAACAGGTCAAACGATGAATAATAGTTGGCGTTATTGCGCTCGATGTGTGTGCCCCATGGAAAAGGCAGCCCATGCCCGTCTACAATTTCCGTGCCGCGCGCGGCTTTCTCCCATTCGATCTCGCTCGGCAGTCTCCAGTCATAGTACTCGCAATAGGCGTTCGCGCCAAACCATGTCACCATCGTGGCGGGATGGTTGCTGTATTCATGAATGGCGCGGAAGGTCTGTCCATCAAACGTGATGCGCACCCCGTCCACTTCGGTGGGGAAAAAGAGTTTGTCGCCAGGCTTGATCTCCTCCTCGTGCTTGTATCCGTCATACGGATCACCTGGATAAAAGCCATACGCCCCGATCTCCGCCCAAACCTGCTCGCCAGTCTCAACCTCCACCTCGCCCACGCGGATCACACCTGCCGTCAGCGCTTCGTTCAGGAAGCGGGCGTACTGCTCATTTGTAACTGTTGTAACCATCATCTCGTAATCGTAATTAACTTCGGTGATGTGGTCATGTTGTCCATAGGGAAAACTTCCAGCAGGAATCAAAGCCCAGGATTCGGGATCAATTCCCGTGTCAATGTAGGGAGGCGTGATGGCGGCGACGCTCGGCGCGGGCACACAGGAAACAATCAGAATTAATGTCATTATGAGGGTGATAACCCGAAGCACTGACATATTAATCCGTTTCATTTATCCACCTCCTTGAGGGTTTCTTCAAGTTCCTTTAGTTTGCGTTTCTGCTCCTCAATTTCGGCTTCTGCATTGCGTTTGATCTCTGCTTTATATTCCTGACTCCACCAACCTTTGGTTTTGAATAAATCAAACAATCGCCAGAACATGAAGACCGCCAAAACGACCAGCACCAGTCCCAGCCCGATGTCGGTCAGCAGCATCGTCCAGTTGACGATGTTCTGCTGTTCAGCTTCTGTGGCGAACAGACGCTTCATTGAGAAAACTGTCACCGAACCGAAGGCAAGGTTGGACATGATAATGACCATCCAACCGAACCACTTGCGGGCTTTGCCTTTCAGCCCTGAAAGATCGGCGAAGTAAAACAGGATGATGGTGGCGATCAGGCTGGCGAGGATGTGCCAGTGTCCCGTCAGGATGATGCGCTCTTCACGATGGGGCCAGACGCGGAAGATCTCGGTCAGTTTGACCGCCATGAAGATCCCCACCCCGCTGACGGTGAAGTTCATGAAAACCATCTGCCAGCCCGGTCCGAACTTGATCGGGTCGCTAAGCAGGGCTCGAATCTTCTGCCCGAAGGTCGGTTTTTCGATGTCCGCCGTGCCTTCGCGGATAAGCATCCCCCACGAATAGATGACAAAAAATAACGCCGCCAGCATTACGAAGACCGAGCCGACGTAGATAATGGTATGTGCCGCTTCTATCCAGACGACCGATAGCGCGCCCGCGGTAATGATGACCGTGCCGCTGATCATCAATGGCATGGCAATGCGATGCAAGACGTCTTGAAACTTCAACCAGCGCCCAACGATCAGTGTTATGGCAATTGCCACCAGGGTCAGCATGATGTGCAGGTGACCGATGATGGCTTTTTGCAGATAGGTCTTGAATGGGTTGCGGATCAGGTCTTCAGCGAGGAAGGTTTCGTGACCGTTGCTCCAGTAGGAGCCAGAGACCGCGCCGAAGGTGGCGGAGAGCAGGGTGGAAACCGCCATCACGAAGAAGGCGACGCGCTCCAAGTCGAGTCCGCTTTTGGTGCGGGCATAGGGCGAGTCGGCGGGCAGGCAATATTCTTTTTTCCATGGAGCCAGCGCGACCGCAAGCAGGATGCCTGCGAAAAATACGAGTGATTGCCCGAGCAGGAACAATCCATGAAAGGCAAAGTTGCGTCCCCAGTAGGCAAATGCCATACCGAAGATGACCGATACCAGATACCCAACTGTAATCGTGCCGTTGATGATGGTCTGCTCGTAGCGTTTCATCGGGAGCAATTCAGTGATGAAGTACACCTCGATGGCGACAATGGTCATGGCAATGGTGTGGTACAGCATGATGATGCGTCCCTCGCGCGCGGCGGGAAGCAGTTCCATGTTCAACAGGCGCACAACCACATCGCGGATGCCCCATTCCACCATTGGACCCGAAAGCGTTCCGAAAATGGCAGTGATGAGCGAGACCACCGCGATGGCAACCAGCGTCAATCCGCGCGTGGAGCGGAAGAGATAATCGAAACGGTCTTTGAGAAACTGCATAGGTTTGCCTCCAAACGCAACCGCCGACACCCTGACAGAACCCGTTAACCGTCCATGATCGGCAACATTTTACAAACCAAACTGTAAGAACTTAGCCCGCCTTTTTGTGAATTATTACACAATAAGGCGGGGACGTATGTAACAAAAGTCACACAATCGCTTCAAACCAAGCCTCAATCTGCTCCGGCAACTCCAGCAGTTACCTCCCTTCGGTATTCCACGCCTCAAGCATTCGCTGCGTGGATGGCAGTATGAGATAGACCAGCAATCCTGTGCTGATGATTGGTGCGGGGAGGAACATCGAAAACCGCTGGACTTCAAAGACGTTGTTGATGCCCATTGGGTATCCGCCTATCATGGACATGGACGCTGCAAAGATTCCCATCGGTATTGCCCAAGTTTTTCGCTTGAATGTCGCCAGGATAAAGGCCGCCCATGCTGCCGCGCCCCACCAATTCACCTGCTGGGAAATGACATAGACTCCGTTCCAAAAACCTGCGGATGTCTGGTACTTTGAAATAGGTGCCACTCCGTCAATGAATGTCAGCACATATGCCAGCCCGGCGATGAAGGTGAGCGTGATGATCCGTTTCGGGATTCCACCAATGAAAAGCATCCCAAACCAGAGGATTGCAGCGAGCACAAAAACGACGATGGTTGGGGTTGACAACCCGCCATCGGCAGCGGGGATCATCGGGAAGAATCCCGCCAATAATTGGATCGTTGCCGCCACGGCACCCCAGAACCATGCCCAGTTTTCCATTTTCAGGAAACCATACAATACAGCCGCCCAAAGCGCGCCCGCTGCAGTTCCCCACCAGCCAAGCACAGCATACACGATTCGCACTGTATTTCCTTCATCCGACCGACCTTCGCCAACATGGACATCAATGACCGTGTTGTAGGTATTCGCAAGAAAATAGAAAAGCAACAATCCCGCTATCATGCCAAGAACAGACAAAACCGCACCAAATTTGAAATTGTTCTTCATTTCTGCACTCCTTTTATGTGAAATCTATCACGAAACAAGAACAGAGTCTTTGACTTAAGGCAAATCCACTGTAGAATTTCAACGTGTAATGTGAGAGAAGATAGGATGAAATGATGACAAGTAACCCGCTCGCCCAAAACCAGGTCTTTTCCCATCTGGATGAGACTGCTCTGCAAAAACTATCCAACTGCGCACAGGTTCGCCAATTCCAAAGCGGCGAGTGGATCGCCCACAATGGAGATGTATGGTCCAACCTGTTTTTTATCCGCAAAGGAAAAGTGACAGCCATCAAAGAGTCACCCGAGGGACGCAGTCTCACACTGGCAACCTTTACCGAAGGGGAGATCTTTTGGGGACTGGCTTTCTTCATCGAGAATGCACCCATGCCAGCCGCGCTTAAGGCATCTGATAATTGCGAATTATTGCTATGGTCATACGACGCCCTCATACCGTTCATTGTGGCGGATGGGCGGTTATCGTGGGAATTGACCCGCCTCGTGATCCAGCGGGTGCAATTTGTCAGCGAGATCGTGGAGAAACTGGCGTTCCAGCCATTAACCAGCCGGGTGGCGCGTCTGTTACTGGATCAATTTCCATCTGGGCAGGATATTGTCCCCCGCCACCTAACGCTGGATGAGATGGCATCCCGCGTAGGTACCACACGGGAAATCGTCTGCCGCATTTTGTATCGTTTTGCAGAGCAGGGAGCAATACAAATCAATCGCACGGAATTTATGTTTCTAAACCGAAGCATTTTGGAAGAACACGCCCGGTAATTCCCTACTTGAAATCGCGAATAAGGCAGAAGTGTCGGAATTGCGACCTGAACTTCATCGGATCGAGTAAACTACCGCCGCCAGAGGCGGCGGCTTTGAGATAATGCGCCTGGAAGGCGCGCTCTTGCTGGCGTCTCTTAATCGAATAACTTTCACTGCACAGCTTCGACTTGCTTTTCTTGTTTCTCCTGC
>VGOX01000180.1 GCA_016875755.1 Chloroflexota bacterium | reverse complement strand
TTATCGACGAACCCAGTGAAGGTCTTGCGCCTGTCCTCATCGAAGCCATGATGGCTGCCATTCGTGAACTTTCCAAAGAATCAACCATCATTCTCGTCGAGCAAAATTTTCTCGTTGCCAGCCATCTGGCTGAATACTATGTCATCATCGAAGAAGGGCGCTCGGTGCAGGACGGCAAAATGAAAGACCTCGCCGCCGACAAGGCCGCCATTCATCGTTTCTTGGGAGCGGCATAACATGAACTCCTTCCTTCGTAAAAACATCGTCATGCTTGTAACCGTGCTGGTGATGGCAGTCTTTCTCACCGCCGCCGCACAAGGCATGGAGAAAAAAGATTTCGTCATCACGCTCCTGCGCGGTCTCGCAGTCGGCTCCATCACCTTCCTCGTGGCATCGGGTTTCTCGCTCATCTTCGGTCTGCTCGACGTCCTCAACCTTGCGCATGGCACGCTCTTCATGATTGGCGCATACATGGGCTGGACGGTCGTCGTCCGCCCCGATACCTTTGTGGATTTGTTGACCCCGCTGGCGTTGATCGTTTCGGGGTTTGCGCTTGGGGATGTGTACCCGCTTCTCGCAAGCCGAATCAGGCTCGGCTTAAGTATGAAGCGGATTCTCCCCTGGGCTTTGATCCTCGTCTCGATTCTCCTCTTCGGCTGGATTCTTCCCCGTTTCCCCATCGCCATTTGGGATGTGGAGAACTACGCCCAAAGCCCCGTCACGTTTTCTTTCATGGCTGATTCGGGCGCGCGCCTGCCTGTGATGCCCGCCGCGTTCACCGAAGTGACCATGCCGAGCGCGTTCATCGGGTTGCTGCTTGCCAGTATCATCGGCGCATTTGGCATTTCATTGTTTGATAATTCGCCGCGTACCGTTCGCTTATCGTGGAAGAATTTCATCAGCATCGCGATTGCGCTGATTATTGCTGTTGTCGGTGTGGCATTCAACGATGCAATGACAACGTTCCTATACGGCTTGAGTTCCAACTGGCTGTTCTTTGTGGCGGTGTTGGTTGCCACACTGAGCGGCGTTGCCCTCGGCGGTGTGATGGAAGCCACGCTCATTCGTCCGTTGTACAGCCGTCCGATCTATCAGTTGATGCTCACACTCGGCATGAGCGCCATCGGTATCGAAATGGTACGCGCCATTTGGGGACGCCCCGAATTTGTGATGCCCAAACCCGCCTTCTTCAATGGTACAGGCGGTGCTTGCCCTGCGACGAACTTCGCCGATTGGTGGGCAAACAATTGCTCGACCATTCTGCTTCTTGATGGACGTGTGCGTGTGTATAACGAAATCTTCATCCCGATCGTGGGGCTGGTGGTGTTGATCTCGATCTGGATTTTGCTGCAACGTACCCGCCTTGGTATGATCATCCGCGCTGGTGTGCAGGATAGCCAGATGGTGGAAGCGCTCGGCATCAACGTGCGCCGCGTGTTCACCATGGTCTTCGCGCTTGGTGTGGGACTCGCTTCATTAGGCGGTGTACTCGCCGCTCCCTCGATGGGACTTTCAAACCTGATGGGCGAGAGTCTGCTGCTCAATGCGCTCATCGCGCTTGCCATTGGCGGTCTGACCAGTTACCCTGGCGCGGCACTCGGCTCGGTGATCGTGGGGATGATCCAGCAGTTCATCATCAAATACGGGCAGATCGGCATTGCCATTCCGTTTACAGAGATCATCTTCAAACCCACCCCGCCGCTCGTCCCTGCCTCAACGGTGATGTTGATGGTGATCATTTTGCTCCTCCTGCCGAACGGCTTGCTTGGGAAGAAGGAATAGAACCGACATGAAAAACTTTTTAATCTCCCACCGTGGTTCATTTCTCACCCTGCTCCTGCTCATTCTTTTACCGTTCATCGTTGGCTTATTTAATGGAGCTTCCCCCGCGGATGTATTTGTCAACGGCAACGGGCAATCCAAATTCATTCAGGGTCTTGCCATCGAGATATTCATTCTCACCATTTACGCCCTGAGTTTTGACGTCATCTTCGGCATTACTGGCTTGCTCTCGTTTGGGCATTCCATGTTCTTCGCCGTCGGCGCATACCTGACGGGCATCGCCATCAAGAGTTTCGGCTTGTCTCTGCCAGCCACATTGGGCTGGCTGGTGGTCGCTTCGGTGGTGCAAGCCCTGCTGTTCGGGTTGGTATTGCCGCGCGTGAAGGGCATTACCTTTGCGCTCGTCACTTTGGGACTTGGTTCCGTCTTTCATATTTTGGTCATGTCCAGTGAGTTTGGCGAATATACAGGTGCAGATGTGGGTCTGCAAGGCGTGATCGTGCCTGCGTTCATCAGCCCTGCCAATGAACGCCTACGCTTCTACTTTATGGCATTGACTGTGATGGTGCTGATCTATTTGCTGTACCAGCGTTTCGTCAACTCTCCAACGGGACGGGTATGCGTTGCCATTCGCGAGAACGAAGGGCGCGCCCAGATGCTTGGATACAACACCTTCTATTTCAAACTTGCCGCGCTTTTGCTTTCCTCCCTTACTGCGGCACTGGCTGGATTTTTGCACACGCTCTACCAACCCATTGTCAGCCCAAATACAGCTGGGCTTGGGTATACCGTCGCGGCGCTCTTGATTCTGCTCATCGGCGGTGTTGGCACGCTCAACGGTGCATTTGTCGGCGCCATCGTCTTCCGCTTGCTGGATTACGGTCTGCGCCGCTATATCGGCGAGAGCGCCAGTTTCATCAATGGTGCGATCTACGTGCTATTCGTGTTATTCATCCCGTACGGCATTGTTGGTACGTGGCGATTGAAGTCCTTACAGATCAAGCAGGGCTGGGAACGTCTGCTTGCGAAGTTTAATAAGTAAGTGCCCTCTCATTCAAAAAAGCCTCTCCAATTGGAGAGGCTTTTCATTATATTTTTACAATTTGTTCCGTTAATTCAACCGCCAGCCCGATATAACTTTCTGGTGAGAGAGCCTTTAACTTTTCGCGTGTTGGTTCATCCACATCAATCGAATTACACCAAGTCTTGTAATCGGACTCAGTGAGGACTCGTCCGCGGGTTTGGTCTTTGAGCGATTCATACGCGTCTGATTTTCCCGCAGCGCGCAGGATGGTTTGTGCGCCTTCGGAGACGACTTCCCAATGGGCATTTAACTCGGCTGTGAGTTTTTCCTCATCAGGAGCAATGCGCTTCAAACCTCGCTGGAAGTTGGTCCATGCCAACAGGCTGTGACCCAACGCTGTGCCAAACGTGCGTCGGACAGTGGAGTCGGAGAGGTCGCGCTGCAAGCGTGAGACGGTCAACTTTTTGGCGTAGTGTGTAAAGAGCGAATTCGCCACACCGAGATTGCCTTCGGCATTTTCAAAGTCAATCGGGTTGACCTTCTGCGGCATGGTGGACGAACCGACTTCGCCCGCAACGACGGCTTGTTTGAGATAACCGTCGCTGATATAACGCCAGATGTCTTGAGCGAAATCAGTCAAAATAGAATTGGTCAAACGGATGAGGTCGAAGTAGCGCACCCAATTATCGTAGGGGAGGATTTGGGTGGTCAGCAAGTTTGGCTCAAGCCCAAAACTGGAGACGAATTCTTTGCTGACGGAAATCCAATCCACATTGGGGACAGCGGATTGCAAGGCATTGAAGTTGCCAACGGCGCCCGTCAACTTGGCTTCGAATTTGTGGGAAGCGATCTCGTCGCGAGTCTTTTTGAGGCGCGCGATGTAGACAGCGATTTCTTTTCCCAGTGTAGTGGGGACTGCGAACTGTCCATGCGTGCGGGCGAGCATGGGGGTGGATTTGTATTTGAGAGCAAAATCAGAAAGTTTCGATAGTAGAGTTTCGATATTCGGGAGAATGACTTTGTCTCTCGATTCTTTCAATGCAATAGCTTGACCTACACTGTTGGTGTCTTCGGAGGTCAAGCCGAAGTGAATCCACGGGATCAGACCTTCGAGTGAGGTTCCCTGCAATTTGCTTTGGATGAAATACTCAATGGCTTTGACGTCGTGACGAGTCTTGCGTTCGTATTCGAGGATCAGTTCTGCGTCGGCGTCTGAGAAATTATTCAGAACCTCTTCGAGGTGCGCGGACTCAGAGTCGCTTAGGGGGCGCACCAAGCCTGTTTTGGAAAGCGCAGGCAAAAAGTTAAGTTCGACGCGCACTCTGTCGCGTAGAAAAGCAAACTCGGAGAAGTGATCCCGCAGAGGCGCAGTGGTCTCGGCGTAGCGTCCATCCAAAGGAGAGAGTAAATGTAGGGTCATTTGTTATCGTTGGCTCAACTGATAATTCGGGGCTTCCTTCGTAATAATAACATCATGCGGGTGGCTTTCGATAAGACCTGCGTTGGTGATGCGCGTGAGGCGGGTCTTGGTGCGCAGGTCTTCGAGCGAGGCTGCGCCCGCATAGCCCATGCCCGAGCGCAGACCACCGACGAGTTGATAGACATATTCGCCGAGCGCGCCTTTATACGGCACACGACCTTCAATGCCTTCGGGCACAAGTTTGCCGCTACCACTTTGACCCGTCGCATAGCGGTCAACGCCGTAACCTTTCATCGCGCCGAGGCTGCCCATGCCGCGATATTCCTTGAAGCGGCGCCCTTCATACATCATCACTTCGCCAGGCGCTTCTTCAAGACCCGCGAGCAGACTTCCAAGCATGACGGCATTGCCGCCCGCGACGATGGCTTTGACGATGTCGACGCTGAACTTGATGCCGCCATCGGCGATGATGGCGACGCCATGCTTTTGCGCAGCGCGTGAACATTCGAAGATGGCGGAGACTTGCGGCATGCCCGCGCCCGATACGATGCGGGTGGTGCAGATGGAACCCGCCCCGACTCCGACTTTGATTGCGTATGCTCCTGCTTCGACGAGTGCATCCACGCCTTCGGCTGTGACCACGTTACCAGCGAAGATGGGCAGGTCTTTCCATGCGCCTTTGATGCGGCGAATGGCTTCAAGCACACCTTTGGAATGTCCGTGCGCGGTGTCGATGGTGACCACATCCACGCCTGCTTTGAGCATGAGGTCAACGCGGGTTTCGACATCCTTGCCCACACCGACAGCTGCGCCAACAATGAGACGTCCTTTGGAGTCGGTGGAGGCATTGGGATAGTCGCGCGCTTTTTGAATATCCTTGACGGTGAGCAAACCTTTGAGGATGCCATGCTCATCGACAAGTGGAAGTTTTTCGATGCGATACTTTTGCAGAATGTCCTGAGCGTCTTTGGCAGAGATGCCCACTTTGGCGGTGACGAGTTTTTCTCCGCCCGTCATGAACTGGCTAACGGGCAGGTTGTAATCGGACGGCTCGACAAAGCGGATATCGCGGTTGGTGAGGATGCCGACAAGCTTGCCATGCTCATCTGTGATCGGCACGCCGCTAATGTGATAGGTGGACATGATCTCTTCGGCTTTGCTGAGAGGCGCGTCGGGCTGCAAGCTGATGGGTTCAACGATCATGCCTGATTGTGAACGCTTGACCTTTTCCACTTCGGCGGCTTGGGCTTC
>VGOX01000179.1 GCA_016875755.1 Chloroflexota bacterium | reverse complement strand
GCCAACTCGCCCGACTTGGATAGCCTCTTACGTGCTTCGTATTCCTCAAACCGCAGTTTTGCTTCCGGCTTCCTCCAGACCCTGCCTCGCGACAACGCCCATGCTGGGCGCACAACGCACAGGGACACGGCGATGCCGTGTCCCTACTACAATGTAAATACACTATGCTCTCCCCGTCCTCCCTCGTCCTTGTGTGCCTCATCCCCACTCCGCGAGACATGGAAATTGCGCGGCTGTTGGGTTGGTACCGAATTCCGCTGCGCACAGCGCCCAAAGTCGTCGCTGTGGATTATCTCGCATTCTACCAACCAGCCTCCTTCGGCGAGCGAAGCGGTCAAGTCGAATACATTGCACAGGTCAGAGGGCACGAATTAACCACCAGAGGTGAACTTCTCAAAGATGAGGCGGATCATCCCCGTGCCAAAGAGGAATATTACAAGATCCAACTTGGCGGTTTGGAGAAAGTAAAAGAGCCAATCAAAACAGACAAGTGGAAACGGTTCACCTTTCTATACTCTACGGGCGAATATTTGTTCAATGCAAAAACACTCAACGATTTGGTGGTGGAAGGTGAAGAACGCAACCTGCTATGGAAAAGCCTGCGTGAACGCGCAGAGAATGAACAACTCTATAAAACCGACTTACCCGAAGCCGAGATTCCGCCAGAAATTTTGATGGCGCTGCTCGGAATCAAAGACCTGCAAGCCGATTACAATGCCTAAAATAGTGTTTCTTGCAAATTTGTTTGAAAAAGCGCCCAAAATAGTTCCGTGGTTTCCTTGCTTACCCCTATACTAAGTGATACACTTTTAGTAGATGCCCGCGGACATACTCATCGTAACCCCCTCCGCCAGCCTTGGCGAGGCCATTCATAGCAAGCTTGAAGACACGAAATTCTATCGTGTCCATGTGGTCAACAACAAGGCTTCTGCTGTTGTGCGTGCAGACGAGATCGGAATTCCGCTCGCGCTGCTCGATATTGCCCTTGGTGAAGATTGGGTACATGAGATCGGCATTGCGCTCCGAACCGTCCAGCCAGGCATCAACCTTGTCCTCCTTTGCGATGAACAGGGAGACCCGCCATTATTCGACGCATTACGCCCATGGATACTTGTCCGCAAGCCGTTTCGGATTTCGGAATTTATGAACGCACTCAGTCAACCTCAGCAACCCCCAAAACCCGCGGTGCCCGCCACCATCGCCAGTGCCACCATGCCGTGGCTCAGTGATGTGACCAAAGCCGAACAGCACCTCACCCGCCTGACCCTTGAATTCTCCGCGCAAGCCGCGTTGATCACAAGGCGCAGTTATTTGTGGGCGTATGCAGGCGGGCTCTCGCAGGATGCCGCCAAGGAAGTGGCACAAACCGTCACCCGCAATTGGGATGGACAAAAAGGCTCCGACCTCCTGCGCTTCATTCCACTGGAAAGCACCAAAGCGGAGCATATGCTCTACGCCACGCGCCTCACCTCCGACGCTGTGCTGGCACTTGTTTTCGACGCAGAAACTCCCTTTAGCACGATCCGCGCACAGGCAACCCAACTGCTGAGCGACTTCGATGGCAACCGCCCCGGGCAGGAAGCCCCCCTGCAAGAAGATGAACTTGCTTCCCCGGAAATGCCGCCCATCCAAAACATTCTTACCGATATTCCTTCCCCCAACCCTGAGTCCGTCTTGACGCGTGATTTCAATATGCCGCGCAGACAGGAAGCATTCGACCCCAACCAGACGCGCGTTTCTGAACCGCTTTCCAACGCTTCGGTCTTTAATCGTGAGTCGTCACCTGCCATGCGCAGGGAACAGCCCGCAGTGAAAGATCAGATTCAAAGTCTGGAACGAACCGCACAATCTCGCACTGTATTTGATGAAGTGGAAGTGACTGCGCCGTCGCGTCCCGCAGTAAGGCCGCAAACTCCAGTAGCGCCCCAATCAGGTGAAATGGACGCTACCCGTGAAAGTCCCTCCACAGAGGCAGCCAAAAAATTGGTGGTGGAGCCGATCACTGCCGGGCTATATCACCTGACGTACGCCTGTCTGCTTGTGCCGCGTTTCTCCTCACACTACATCACAGGCGATCTTTCAGAGCAGCTTAGTGAATGGCTGCCGAACATTTGCATCGCTTTCGGTTGGCGTTTGGAATTTTTGGCAGTGCGCCCGGAATATTTGCAGTGGGTGGTGAATGTACAGCCAAGCACCTCGCCCGGTTACCTGATGCGCATCATGCGCCAGCAAACTTCAGAGAAGATCTTCTCCGATTTCCCGCGCTTCAAGAAGGAAAACCCATCAGGTGATTTTTGGGCACCGGGGTACCTGATCATGGGCGGAACACAACCACACCCGCCGCAACTGGTGCGCGATTACATCCGCCAGACCCGCCAACGACAAGGGCTTGAAAATTCATAAGAACCGAATTTCAAAAAAGACAAAAGAACGCAGAGTATAATCAACTCTGCGTTCTTTTGTCTTATATCTACTGCAAACAGTCTGGATAAATCTCATGCCCCCTACCCTTTACTTAATTGACGGACACGCCCTTGCCTATCGCATGTATTTTGCCCTCACCGCGGGCGGAAGTTCGCAGCGCTGGCAAACCTCCAAAGGCGAGCCAACCGCTGGTGTGTACGGATTTGCCCGCGAACTCGTGCGGGTGCTTGAACAGGAAAAGCCCGAATATTTAGCAGTTGCATTCGATGTAGGCAAGACCTTTCGCGACGAGATATTCCCCGAGTACAAAGCCACTCGTGAAAAAATGCCCGATGACCTGCGCGTGCAGCTTGAACGCATCCGCGAGATGGTGGATGCATTCAACATTCCGCGCCTCGAAATGGATGGTTTTGAAGCCGATGATGTGCTGGGGACTGTGGCACGCATTGCGGTAGAACAGGGACTTGGTGTAAAGATCATCACAGGTGACCGCGACCTGCTGCAACTCGTCAACGAACGGACAGCCGTTTATCTTGCAGGTGACGACCAGACCTATATCACCGATGCGGATGTGATCAAAAAACTCGGTGTGCGCCCAAATCAGGTTGTGGATTACAAAGCCATCGTCGGCGATACGTCCGATAATATTCCTGGGGTTAAGGGCGTGGGCGAAAAGACCGCCATCTCCCTGCTGGAAAAATTTGAGACACTGGATAATATCTATGCTAATTTAGATCAGGTTGAAAAACGCTGGCAGGGAAAATTTGAAGCAAGCAAAGAGACCGCCTACATGAGCCGTGATCTGGCGCGGATCGAGGTCAACTTGAAAATTAAGTTCGATCTTGAACACGCCAAAGTAACCCCATTCGACGGCACAAAGCTGGAGAACTTTTTCAAGGAAATGGAATTCCGTACACTGTTGAGCAAAGTCCCTGTGATCAGTGGAAGCGCCTTGTCACCCGTCACAGAGTCCGCGCCAAGGACGGCAAAAACCAAAAGCGGACAAATGACCATGTTCGTCAACGAGCCGCAGGTGGTGACGGAGATCAAGCCTGCAAATATTGAAGTGATCATTGTCGATTCGGATGCAAAGCTGAAAGACCTCGCCAGCGAACTAGTAAAAGCGAAGGTCATCTCTTTCGATACAGAAACCACTGACACCGAAGAAATGGTGGCGGATCTTGTCGGCATCTCACTGGCAGTCAAAGAAGGTCAGGGATATTACATCCCAATTGGGCATGCAGGGGGGAATAATCTGCCGCTTGAAACCGTAATCGATGCGCTGACACCATCCATGACAAATCCGAAAATCGGCAAGGTGGCGCATAATGCAAAATACGATTACATCATGCTCGCACGGCATGGGCTAACGATCCACCCGCTCACATTTGACACGATGCTGGCAGAATTCATCGTAGACCCTGCTTCACGAAACTTGGGGTTGAAAAATCTCGCTGCTATAAAACTGGGCGAAGAGATGACCCACATCGAAGAGTTGATCGGCAAAGGCAAGAAACAGATCAGCATGGCAGATGTGGCGATCGAATCCGTTGCGACCTACGCCGCCGCTGATGCTGAAACCACTCTGCGTCTGATGCCCATCGAGCAAGTGGAATTGGAACGCGTCAACGGCGCGAAGATCCTTGATGAAATCGACATGCCGCTCAGCGCGGTGCTCGCAGACATGGAAATGATAGGCGCATTGGTGGATACAGAGTTCTTCGGGCAAATGTCCAAGGAACTTGCGGAACGTCTTGCAGAGATCGAGAAGGAAATTTTCGGGCATGTCGGCAAGACGTTCAATATCAACTCTCCGCAGCAGCTATCGGATATTCTCTTCAATCATCTGCGCCTCGAACCACCCGACAAAGGCCGCAAAACAGCGACGGGTTTTTACTCCACCTCAGCAGACGTGCTCGAAGCCTTGCGCGGAAAGCATCCCGTGTTGGATTTCATTCTCGAACACCGTGAGCTTTCCAAACTAAAATTTACCTATGTGGATGCACTGCCCGCCGCCATCAACCAGACCACGGGACGTGTGCATACTTCCTACAGCCAGATCGGCGCAGTGACGGGGCGACTCTCATCCAATAACCCGAACTTGCAGAACATCCCCATCCGCACCGAAACGGGACGCAAAGTGCGCAACGGATTCATTGCCGATAAAGGCAATGTGCTGCTTTCGGTGGATTATTCACAAATCGAACTGCGCATCGTGGCGCACATGGCAGAAGACAAAGCCATGCTCGCCGCCTTCCGTGCAGGCGAGGACATCCACGCTACAACAGCTGCAGCGATCTATGACATTGAGCTGAATCAAGTCACCAAGGATATGCGCCGCCATGCCAAAGCCATCAACTTCGGGCTGATCTACGGCATGTCGGCATTCGGACTCACCCGCTCCACCGAGTTGACGCTTGCCGAGGCTGAAGATTTTGTCAAAGCATATTTCAGGAAATTCCCTGGCGTAAAAAAATATCTGGATGGCATCCGTAGGCAGGCAGCCGAGATCGGCTACGTGGAAACCCTGCTTGGGCGCAGGCGCTACTTCCCAGCATTGCAGGGCAAGTCCAATGTCCAGATGAAGAACCGCGAAGAACGGGAAGCTATCAACGCACCGATTCAAGGCACTGCGGCTGACATCATGAAGATCGCCATGCTGAAAATCCCAGATGCGCTCAAAGCGGCTGGACTGCAAGCAAAGATGCTATTGCAAGTACATGACGAACTGGTGCTTGAATGCCCTGAAAAGGAAATGCACAAGACCGCACAGGTCGTTCAGGAAACGATGGCAAATGCCTACCCGATGAGCATACCCCTCGAAACAGAAGCAAGAGCGGGCGTGAATTGGGGCGAGATGAAGGTCCTTTAATGCCGAAGGTGACAAATTACGCTTCCCTTACTAAAAAGCTCATTTTGTCACCGCACTGGGTATAATTGAATAATTATCATTACCAATCCACTCAAGCGAAAGTCAAGTAAACTACCGCCGCCAGAGGCGGCGGCTTTGAGATAATGCGCCTGGAAGGCGCGCTCTTGCTGGTGTCTCTTAATCGAATAACTTTCCTTGCACAGC